>UQRG01000004.1 GCA_900543365.1 uncultured Eubacterium sp.
TGACTTTATTTTATTGGCTTGAGTAATAGCATTTTTGGCAATTTTAAAATAAAGGTTATCAGTAAATAGAGTATCAAACTGAATACCTGTAATAAAGCCCTTTGCCAACAATGCTCCTTGTTGCTTAATCATAGTAAAGAAATGAGGTATCATACCTCTTTTAGTAAGTACAACAGCCTCCCCAAACATTGCTCCAACCTTAGTGCCACCTATATAAAAAATGTCACAGTTATGAGCAAGAAACTCAAGTGATACATTATTATTTTCTGCCATAATTCCATATCCAAGTCTTGCACCATCTACAAAAAGAGGTATATTATAAGACTTACAAATACTATGAATGGCACTTAATTCATCAGAAGTGTACAATGTACCATACTCTGTGGGAAAAGATATATAAACCATAGCCGGATATACCATATGTTCTCTATTGCCATCATTATGAAATTTGTCTAAATAATTTTCTAATACATCAGCACTTAATTTTCCATTTACTGAAGGTAACTCAATTACTTTATGACCAGAAAACTCTATTGCTCCAGCCTCGTGAATACTTATATGTCCACTTGATGGGGAAATTACACCCTCATAGTTTTTAAGCACTGATGAAATAACAGTTGTGTTAGTTTGAGTACCTCCTACAAGAAAATAAACCTCTCCATTATCAAGTCCACAAGATTTTAAAATCTTACACTTTGCACTATTGCTATATACATCTGTACCATAGCCTGTATTTTTTTCATAATTAATTTCTTTAAACCTATTTAAAATATTAGGGTGACATCCCTCCATATAATCACTATCAAAATGAATCATATTTTTCCCTCCTTATCACTATAACAATTTTATCATTTTTGAAAAAGCAATACAAGCATATTAACTAAATTTTATTTGTCGAAATTTATCTAAAAACATAGTATTGATATATTTATATGTACTATTTATGATTAAAATATATATCACAAAGGAGGTAATATTATGAAAATCAAGAAAATTATTGCTTTGGCTATATCACTACTAATTTGCACTAGTACAACATACGGCCACTCAGGCAGAACTGACAGTAATGGAGGTCATCGTGACAAAAAAAATGTAAGTGGTTTAGGTCCTTATCACTATCATTGCGGTGGCTATCCCGCTCATTTACACCCTAATGGTGTTTGTCCCTATAAGTCATCTGGAGCTTCTTCAACGCCAAAAACTTCAAGTAAACCAGCTCAGTCTACACCTAATCCAAACATAAATAATGTTTATTTAATACACACTATGCCACAAATGACAGTTGGCGAAAGTTATGTAAATGAAGCTGTATCAAATAAGAAAAGTGCTAGTCTTAATTGGTCATCTAGCAACACAAGTGTAGCAACTGTTGACTATACTGGCAAAGTAACTGCTGTAGGTGTAGGTACAGCTATAATAACTGTATCAAATGGATATAAAAGTGCATCATATACACTTAACTGCAAAGGATATGTTTCTTACACAAGTATGAATGCCGAAATAAATGGTAATAGTATACAGCTTTATAAATACAACAACGAATATTATGTACTTTGTAACGACTTAAATAGCTATGGCTTTGACACTACTTATGATAAATATAAAGGTATTGTTAAAATAACTAGAAATATAGCAAAGTCTGTAAATCCATTAAATGTAGTTGGCTATGCTGATGGTAAAATTGCTTATGTTGCTAATCCTACATCAATTAATGTACTTTGTGGAAACAATACAAATTACAGCAAAGCTGTAAATGGTAATGGTAGAATGTTTGTTGCCTTTGACTCTTTAAAGGCATTTGGAAATGTTAGCTATAATGGTATTGTAAGTCTTAAGACATTTTAAAGTTTAGTATATAAAAGGGCGAACATTGTTCGCCCTTTTATATACTATATTATATTTTCATATAAATAACTCAAAATATCAGCAACATTTTCTATTAATTAAAACATATTGTAATTTCTGCCAATAATATATCCAGTATATATTAAATACATTAATATCATTACAACGCCAACGCTCTTACCAATAGAACTTTTCTTTTTTACGACTATTGCAAGTACTATAACATTTACAATTATAAGAAGAATAGTATCAATTACAGAATCAAACTCTACTGTAATACTATTAACTACAGAAGAAATACCTAAAACAAAAAGAATATTAAATGTATTAGAACCAATTACATTACCAAGAGCAAGGTCAGCCTCACCTTTTTTAGCAGCAACAATACTTGTTACAAGTTCAGGCAATGATGTGCCTATTGCTACAATTGTAAGACCTATAAGAGTATTACTCATACCAAATGTTTGTGCTATAGCTGTTGCACTATTAACAACAAAATCTCCACCATAGATAACACCTGCAAGACCAACAATAATAAATATTATACTAACTGGAAGTGAACGAGTTTTAACTTCTTCAATATCAACTTTATGACCTGTGGCTATACTTATAAGAGTAAATCTAATAAGTATAATAAGGTAAAAAACAAACACTACAAGCATTATTACGCCTGCAAATCTTGAAAGTGTTGGTTGCCCATTAACAAATAAACCAATTAAAAGTAAAAGCAAAAGTAACACTGTAGCAAATATTGAATATGGATAATCTCGTTTAATCAAAGATTTAGTAATATTAATAGGTTGAAGCAATGCACAAATACCAACAACTACTAAAAGATTAAAAAAGTTAGAACCAACAACATTACTAACTGCAATTTCATTAGCTCCTTTTAAAGCAGCCGAAATACTAACTGATGTTTCAGGAGCAGATGTACCCATAGCAACTATAGTAAGTCCAATAATGACTGTAGGTACTTTAAATATTTTGGCAACAGAGCTGCTGCCATCAACAAATAAGTCAGCACCCTTAATAAGCAACACAAAGCCTACAACAAGCCAAACATACATCCATATACCAGTCATAGTAAATATTGTTTCATTCACAGTTAATTCCTCCTTAGTAACAAAAAGAGAAGCCTTTATTGTTTTAAGGTATATAATACTCTTAACAAGTACAATAAAGGCTTCTTCTTAAAGTTAACTCCTTTTTTGCACACTATCATAATATAACCATATTTATGATAATGTATAATCTACTTATCCAAAACTATTCAATTAAAAAAATAATTATTATACAAGTATTATATACAAAATTTTCAAAAAAGTCAATGCTTATATTTCAAATACATTAAAAATTATTTACAACTATTGCTTTTAAAGTTAATTTGTGATAACATTTAGTTATACAAATGAGGCTTAAACTTAGGAATGTTGACGAAGGGTGGTTTAAATGGCTGTATTTTTTTATAATATAACTGGTATGGATATATATTACTTCCTTAACTGTTTTTTTGTTTACAGCTTCTTAGGTTGGATATTTGAATGTGTTGTTATGAGTATTACTGAAAAGAAGCCTGTTAATAGAGGTTTTATAAAAGGTCCTTTATGTACTATTTACGGTTTTGGTGCTTTAAGTGTATACTTTATTTTTAAACCCATAGCTGAAAATAAGTTGTTGATATTTTTAACAGGTGCTGTTACAGCAACTATGTTTGAAATATTTGTAGCTCTTTTAATGACAAAACTTTTTGGATATTTTTGGTGGAATTATAATAATAAAAAATTTAATTATAAAGGTGTTATTTGCCTTGAAAGTAGTCTTTGTTGGGGACTTATGTCTATGCTTACTTTTATTGTTTTTCAACCTCTTGTTCAAAGTGTTGTTAATACATACTATTATCGCTATGGTAAAATTAGTGCTGTTGCTATGCTTGCATATTATTGTCTCGACTTTTCTACCAGTTTTTATAAGGCTTATGAAGAAAAAGAAAATAGGCTCGAAAACAATTCCGCAGATTATGCTCAACTTACATTAAAAGATATTGTACATAACGGTAACGATTAATACATTGGGGAATTATGTCAAAATATTAATAAATATTTAAGTTGCAATATTTATTAATATGTAGTACAATGTACAAGGATGATAATGAACGGAAATAAATAAAACTATGAGGAAGTGTTGTTATTTAACATTCCCCCTAGCTTTTTTTGTAACCCTTTTGGGATAGGAGGCTATATATATGAATAAGAATATGTCAGAAACTCAAAAAATTAATGACCTTAAAGAGGCATTAAAAAATGTAGTAATTAGCGATGATACAATTGAAAAATCTGGAGTAAACAAGGTTATATCTGAAGTTTATGAGGCTATGAGAGAAAAAGGTTACAACCCAGTTAATCAGTTTGTTGGTTATATTATATCCGGAGACCCTACTTACATTACTAGCTACAAAGATGCTAGAAAAAAAATGTCCAGAATTGAGCAGGACGAGCTTTTAGAAGAAATTGTTACTTACTATATTGAAAACAATTTATAATCAAACATTTAAATATTTGGTGTAATTTATGCGTATACTAGGATTAGACTTTGGTATGAAAACTATTGGTGTTGCTGTAAGTGACCCTTTAGGTTGGACAGCTCAAGGTGTGGAGATTATAAGACGCCAAGATGAAAAAAATTTAAAAGCAAGCATTGAACGATTAAAGACTATTTGTCAAGAATATAATATTGAACAAATTGTACTTGGCTGTCCTAAAAATATGAACAATACAGAAGGCGAGAGAGTTAAAAAAACTGTCGCCTTTAAAAAACGCATTAAAAAAGAACTTCAGTTACCTGTTAAAATGTGGGATGAAAGACTCTCTACAGTAGCCGCTGAACGAGATTTATTAGAGGCAGATGTTTCAAGAGCCAAAAGAAAGCTTGTTATTGACAAAATGGCAGCAGTATTTATTTTACAAGGGTATCTTGACTCCCTTGCCCAAAAGAACGAGGAGTAATTATGAATAACGATAAGTTAAATATTGATGATTTAAATTTATTTGGTGACAAAGACGAAACTTATGATGTAATTTCTATGGTTGATGACACTGGCAAGGAAACTGATTTCTTTGTTATGGATGGCATTGATATTGGTAAAACCAGATATCTTTTACTTGTTAAAGCTGAAGATTTTGATTTAGACGAGCCTGAAGCCTTTATATTTAAAGAAATAAATGTAACTGGTGATGAGTGCACTTATGAGCCAGTAGAAGATGATAAGGAGTATAACAAGGTTTTACTTCTTTTACAAGACGAAGACTCTGAATATGAAATGAAGTTTTAATTAATAAATTAAATACCCTTAATTTTATAATCTGACTGAAAACATTAGTGACTTTAGTCATAGTATAAATCAGTCATAATACCCTATAAACTACTGAAATATTTTATTAAATAATGTTTTATTGTAAAGTCCCTTTTACAATAATATTATTAATTTAGTATGGAAACTTTAATGGGAATAATAATATTTTACTGCCTTTAGGTACGGATATAAGGGCAGTTTTTTATAATGGCTTTTAAAAAAGACTTAAAGTCTTTTATTGTTGTGCAAAAAAATATTAGAATATCAATATATAAATTATATAACTATATAACTAAAAATTATGGAGGTGGAATTTTTTGTATACAAGAAAATTCAGAAATAATGCAAAGGTTTCTACTGACAACTTAGACGCTATAGTGGCTGAAAACAAAAAGCCTGAAAGCAAAAAGGTTGAAGGAAGAAAGCCTGACAGAAAATCTACTGAAAGGAAAACTCCTGCTAGAAGAAACCCTAGACCTACTTCTAAACTTAAAGTTATTCCTTTAGGCGGCTTACACGAAGTTGGAAAAAATATCACAGCTTTTGAGTATGAGGACGAAATTTTAATTGTAGACTGTGGTGTTGCTTTCCCAGAAGATGATATGTTAGGTATTGACCTTGTAATACCAGACTTTTCTTACTTAGTTAAAAATAAGGATAAAATATTAGGTGTTGTTATTACTCACGGTCACGAGGACCATATTGGTTCTTTGCCATATTTCTTAAAAGAAATCAATGTTCCTATTTATGGTACTAAACTTACCATTGGACTTATTGAAACTAAACTTAAAGAACACAATATTTTAAGCAGTGTTGAAAGACACAATGTAAATGCAGGGGAAACTATTAAACTTGGTAAAAATTTTAAGGTTGAGTTTATTCGTTCTACACATTCTATTGCTGATAGTGTTGCTCTTGCTATTACTACTCCTGTTGGTGTAGTTGTTCATACCGGTGACTTTAAAATTGACTTTACTCCTATTCAAGGTAATATGATAGATTTACAGAGATTTGCTGAACTTGGTAAAAAGGGTGTTCTTCTCCTTATGTGTGAAAGTACAAATGTCGAAAGACCAGGTTACACTATGAGCGAGCGTTCTGTTGGTGGTATTATTGACAAAATATTTGATGATAGTTCAGACCAAAGAATAATGGTTGCTACTTTCTCATCTAATATTGATAGAATTCAGCAAATAGTTAATTCAGCTGTTTCTCACAAGCGAAAAGTTGCTTTCATTGGCAGAAGTATGACTAATGTTGTTAAAACTGCCAGTGAACTGGGTTACCTTGATATTCCTAAAAACACTCTTATTGATGTACAAGAAACCAGAAACTGTGCTGATGGCGAGCTTGTTATTATTACAACAGGCTCACAAGGTGAAACTATGGCTGGCCTTTCAAGAATTGCTCTTGGTGAACATAGACAGATTGAGGTTAAGCCTACTGATAAAATTGTTATTTCAGCTTCACCAATTCCAGGTAATGAAAAAAGTATCTATAAGGTTATTAACGAACTTATTAAAAAGGGTGCAGATGTCATTTATGACGGACTTATGGATGTTCATGTTTCTGGTCACGCTAGACAAGAAGAAATTAAAATTATGCACTCTCTTACTAAGCCAAAGTATTTAATGCCTATTCACGGTGAATACAAAATGCTTCGTTATCATAAAAATCTCGCCTGTGAACTTGGTATGGATAAAAATAATGTTTTTGTTATGGCTAATGGTGATGTACTTGAACTTACTAAAAATAGTGCAAAGCATAATGTAAATGCAGTACCTAGCGGTCAAATATTTGTTGACGGTCTTGGTGTTGGTGATGTAGGCAATATTGTGCTTAGAGATAGACGACATCTTTCTCAAGACGGTCTTATGATTGTTGTTGTTGCTATGGATAAGTATTCAGGTGAAATATTAAGTGGTCCTGACATTATTTCAAGAGGTTTTGTCTATGTTAGAGAAAGCGAAGAACTTATGGAAGATGCTAGAGCTGTGGTTAATGAAGCTCTTGACAAATGTGAAAGAAAGAATATTAATGAGTGGGCTTATATTAAGACACTTATTAAGGATACATTAAGAGATTATTTGTGGCAAAAAACTAAGAGAAGCCCTATGATTCTCCCTATTGTTATGGACATTGAATAAAAAGTTATTTACTATGTTTTGTTTTTTTAAAACTACTGTTTGATTTTTTTAATCAAACAGTAGTTTTTTTAATTTGTATATTTTATTCTTAATTTATTCATATCTAAGAGCTTCTATAGGGTCAAGTCTTGCAGCCTTTCTTGCTGGGTAAACACCAAATATAATACCTATAGCACTTGAAATTGCAACAGCTATAAATATAGACTTAACTGATACAACACTTTTCATCCCAAGAACTAAACCCGCAATATACCCTGAAAGACAGCCTAATATTATACCTATTATACCTCCTATAAATGTTAGTATAATAGCCTCAACTACAAATTGAAACATAATATCCTTATTCCTTGCACCTATTGATTTTCTTATACCTATTTCTCTAGTTCTCTCTGTAACAGTAACCATCATAATATTCATAACACCTATGCCACCAACAACAAGAGAAATAGCAGCTACACCACTTATTAAAAGTGTAACAGTACCTGTAACCTTATTCATAGCCTCAAGCTGTGCTGTAGTAGCTTCACAATTATATTTGTCGCTAGTATCGTGTATTTCATCAAGTTTAGCAACTATAGTTTCACCCAAGGCATCAGTATTGTCTGGGTCTTCTGCTACAAGAGTGATATTGGTAAGTGTTTTGTTATTAAAAAGTCTTTGTGCTGTAGAAATCGGAATAACCATTTCTTCAGGATATTCATTGTCAGAGGCATCAGTTGAAGTAGTATTTGTATCTTCAATAATACCTTTAACAGTATATTTTAAAGAGCCTTTCCAAGTCTTTATTGTTATTTTTTGACCAATAATATTTTGGTCACAGTAGCCAAAAACCTTTTTTGCTGTTGTATCTGTAATTACAACATTTTTAGACTTGTTATCAACATCATTTTGAGTAATATAATTTCCATATAAAAGAGTTGGACTCATAATATCATAATACTCTCCTCCAACACCTGTTATTGATGCTGTATTAGTTTCCTTTGGGTCTAAAAGTTTTACCGAGTAATAGCTTGCAGAATAAGTTGGGCTAATATATTTTACACCCTCAACTTCTTTTAAGCCCTCATAGTCATCAAGAGTAAGAGCATCACTTGAAAACATATTTCTAGGCGAATTACTTCTTAATGATACTGTCATTCTACCTACACCAAGTGAATCAAACTGTTCTGTTATCTGTGCTTGTGAGCCATTTCCTATAGATGTAATTGCAATAACAGCAGCTATACCTATTATTATACCAAGCATAGTAAGAAATGTACGCATTTTATTTGACAATACATTTCTAAAAGCTGACATTATATTTTCACGCAAAGGCATTTACACACCACCTC
Organism: uncultured Eubacterium sp.; assembly: GCA_900543365.1. Lineage (GTDB taxonomy): Bacteria > Bacillota > Clostridia > Lachnospirales > CAG-274 > Gallispira. The sequence continues at coordinate 8,673 of UQRG01000004.1, forward strand.
CAACTATTTTGTGGTTTTCAATTATTTTGTCACTTATTTTATTACCATCTTTAAATGTAACAATTCTTTTTGTATATTCAGCAACATCAGGTTCGTGCGTAACCATAACTATAGTAGCTCCACTTTCATTTAATCTTTGAAAAATATCTATAATTTCAAATGTAGACTTGCTATCCAAGTTACCTGTTGGCTCATCAGCAAGAATAATAGCAGGGTCATTTACAATAGCTCTTGCTATAGCCACTCTTTGTCGTTGACCACCTGACATCTCATTTGGCTTGTGGTACATTCTACCTGAAAGTCCAACCCGATTAAGGGCTTCTGTTGCTTTTTTACATCTTATAGCAGCATCAACACCACCATAAACCATAGGTAATTCCACATTTTCAATAGCATTTAATTTAGGCAAAAGATTAAAACTTTGAAATACAAATCCTATTTTTTTATTTCTTATTTCCGATAATTTTTCATCTTTTAAATTTGACACAACTATACCATCTAATATATATTCTCCACTTGTTGGTTTATCAAGACAGCCTAATATATTCATAAGCGTTGATTTGCCTGAACCAGATGAACCCATTATTGAAACAAATTCACCTTTTTTAACCTCTAGGTCCACCCCCGCCAATGCCTGGACCTCCAGCTCCCCTAGGTTGTAACATTTGGTTAGCCTCTTGACCTTTATCATCTTTATTACCTCCATTTTTACTACTTTCATCTTGACTTTCACTATGTTTAGTAATTTGAGCTTGTTCATATTCTTTATAACTCATACCATCTTTTATGTCCTCACTATTTGACCCTATTATTTTGTCACCTTCATTTAAGCCTGATTTAATCTCTATACTGGAATCGCCCTCATCACCTGTTTCAACAGTTGTCTTTACTATTTTACCATCTTTAACTTTATAAACATACTTTGTATTTGTTTTACCATCTGTTGCAACAGCATTTGAAGATACAGTCAATACATCTTCTTTATTTACCACCATAATTTCAAGGTCAAGATTAAATCCGGGTTTCAAAACACCATCAGGATTATCAACAGAAATTTCAATAGGTACAACAGTTTCTGTACCTGAATTAGTTGATGCATCACTTGCACTTGTTGAAACCTTTGTAACTGTGCCTGTGTATATTTTTCCCTCTAAACCATCAGATGTCATAGTAACCTTTTGACCTAATGCAACTTTAGGAGCATCATATTCTTCAATGTTTGCATTTACAATAAGCTGATTAAGATTAGCTATTTTAACCATTATTGTATTATCTACTACAAGAGAATTTTCATCTACTGGTATTTCTATTACCTTACCATCTACAGGTGTTGTTGCATATTGAACCAGGTCTGCAAGGTCATTCTCAAGGTCTGTGAGATTATCAGCAAGTCCTTGATTTGTAAGTAACTGTTGTTCATACTTTATTTTTGTTGACTTGTCAGAAAGAGGATTTTTAGCTATTGCTAGTTCTTGTTGTGCTTGTTTTAACTCATTTTGAGCTGCCGTAATTGTAAGTTTTTTATTATCTCTTTCTTTGACTGTGTCATTATATGTATTTTGTGCGTCTGTATACGTAGATTGAGCTTTTTCAACAGATACTTTTGATTCTTCATAACTATTCTCAGCCTTTTCCAATGCAGTAACATAAGTATCATATTCTGACTGACTTACACCACCTACAGAAAGTAACTGACTATATGTGTTTTCATCTTTTTGTGCTTGTTCTAAGTCCCTCTGTGCTTGATTAAGGTTTCTCTCTGCTGTTTCAACATCTTTTTGAGCATTGTTAATTGTTGTCTGTTGTGAAGAAAGCTTAGTAGCATAAGAGTCATAAGTTGTTTGTGCTTCTTTTATTGTTTTCTGCTGTGTAAATATAGCATTTTCCAGCTTTGTTATTTCAGCAGTTGTCTTAGACTTAGTAATAGATTCAAGTGCAAGCTTACCATTTTCTATTTCTCTTTTCGCATTCCTTATTTTACTTTCAATCTCAGTCTTGGTATCTTTAACATCATACTCAACAACATTTTGACCCGCTTTTACAGTATCACCTTCTTCAACAAGAAATTTCTTTATCTTGTATCCGTCAGCCTCACCATAAATATTTGTTTCATTTTCAAGGGCAACAGTACCACTTGCCGTAACAGTTTCTTGAATACTACCATTTTTAACATCTTCAATAAGAGAATTTTCCATTTTTGCATTGTCAGGGGTTTTAGACTTTTTTAATTGTTTGTATACAATTGTAGCACCTAAAGCTATAATTAGAGCCATACATATTGCTATAATTTTGCTTTTACTGCCAATAGTTTTGTCTTTCGCTCCTTTTATTAATTTATTAAATATACTCAATTTATTCACTCCTATATTTTTTATTTTTTACAGTATATAATTTCTAAATTAAGAAATAATTAGTGTAAAATTAATTTTAGATTAAATAATATAACAAATAAGTACAACACTACTTAAAATCTTTACAAAAAAATAAAGCCTTTAAGTGGCTTGAATATAGTAATATATATATAACTATTATAGTAATGAAATATCAAAATCTATAAGAAAAACAGCAAAGCAATATGTATATAAACTGTAAGGCGAATATTAATTTCAATAAAAAATGCTTAATTAAATTTTATAATTTCATATTAGCCGTTAATTTTTGTAAATAAAAAGACTGAAGTAAAAACAACAGTCTTTTAACCAATATTTTTTATTATAAAATATCAAAACAATCTCCAAATGCCTAAACCAACAATAATTAAAGCACAAATATATCCAAGACAAAAAAATTTACAAACAAAAATACCTACACCTATGCCAATAATAAACATAGCCAGCAAAAATTTGCTAACATTACAAAATTTCACAAAACCACCCCAATATGAGTTTATGCAAAAAATATTAATCTCTTGACATAATTAATATAAGCACACCTTCACCAACAGAAATTGTTGCTACATCTCCATTCATAACATTACTGACCCCAAGTGAATGACCTATTTCCATTGTTGCATTAGTAAGAGCATATTCAAGATTTTTAGTAGTTATACCCTTTACCTCTGTTGTTAAAGGAATAAGTGAAACTGTCTGTCCCTTTTCACCTACAATATCTATACTATCTTCAACAAGGGTAATTATGTTATGTTCATCAAGAAGGCAAGTCCTTATACCTAATCTAACAGGTCTTAAAAGAATATGTACATTAGCTAAACTATGGTCAAATCTTCTGCCTAAACCACCAACAATGTAAATCTCTGTTGAATTTTTGTCAATAGCCATATTAATAGCTATTTCCATATCTGTTTCATTTTTCTTAACAGGAAATTTTTCTTTCAGAACACCTAAGTTTTCAAAAAACTCTGCATCTTCCTTATTAGCTGAATCAAAATCACCAACCATAATATTGGGCATTATCATCATCGCTCTACAATGTTTAACTCCACCATCACAAGCAATTATATAGGCTTGGTCAAAGTATTCTCTAATTATATCGTAATTGTTTATTTCTCCATTGCCGATTATTATTGTTTTCATAAGATACCTCGCTTAAATAAGCAATAATATAGATAATATGTAATAATAAAACCATTACTAATTACTCTTATAGCAATTGTGATTTTATATGTTAATAATTATCTATTGATTGTACTTGCTCATTATTTCATTAAACTGCTGTATTCTATGTGCAGTATCATCTTTACCAAAAATAGCAGAGCCTGCTACAATAACATTTGCACCTGCATCAAGAGGACGATTTAAATTATTTAAATTAATACCTCCATCTATTTCAATATCATAATTAAGTCCATTATTAGCCTTATATTCAGCAAGTCCCTCTACATTTTCAAGAGTAGATTCAATAAAACTCTGACCGCCAAAACCTGGTTCTACACTCATAACAAGAAACATATCTACATACTCTGCAAGAGAAAGAACCTCTTTATAGCTTGTATTTGGCTTAATTGTTACTGCTGATTTTTTACCTAAATCCTTAATTTTTTTAAGAACCGGCACACAATTCTCTGTTGCTTCATAGTGAATATTAATAATATCTGCCCCTGCCTCTGCAAAAGCATCAATATACCTTTCAGGCTTAACAATCATTAAATGAACATCAAGAACTAAATCTGTAATTTTTCTAATACTCTTTACAACTGGTACACCAATTGAAATGTTAGGGACAAACATACCGTCCATAACATCAATATGAAGATATGGCACATTGTTATCCTCACAAATCTTAATCTCTCTATCAAGCTTAGTAAAATCAGCAGAAAGCAATGATGGTGATAATAAATAATTCATAATTTTCTCCTTTGTATACAAAACTTTAGCGTTTCTTTAATTCGTTATATAAATACAAAAATCTATCGTATCTTTCCTGTGAAATTTCTTCTCCTATATGTGCCTTAACAGCACAATCAGGCTCTGCAATATGGGCACAATCTATAAATCTACATTGTCCTAAATATGGCTCAAATTCTCTAAAATAATGCTGTAATTCAGTATAATCCATAAAGTCAAGAGAAAGTGAAGTAAAACCAGGTGAGTCTACAATATAGTTATCGTTATCCATATTTAAAAGCTCAACTTGTCTTGTTGTATGTTTTCCTCTCTCTATTTTTTTACTTATTTCTCCTGTTTGTCTATTGCTTTCTGGTACGAGAGAATTAATAAGACTTGACTTACCTACTCCTGATGGTCCAGCAAATACTGTAACTCCTTTAATAAGATTCCTTAAATCCTCTATACCTTTATTCACCTTTGCCGACACAAAGACTACAGAATATAAAGGTTCATAAATAGCCTTAAAATCCTCTATTTCCTTATTATCAACAAGGTCTGACTTATTAATACAAATAACAATGTTTGGTATGTGTTGAGTTTCTGCTAAAATAAGAAATCTATCTAACAAATCCCTATTAATATCCGGACTTGCAGCCGCAAATGTAATAACTGCTGTATCAATATTAGCAACTCTTGGTCTTATAAGTGAATTTTTTCTCTTTTCTATTGTGTCTAAAGCACCTTTTTTATTAGCTTCATCAAGGACTGTAAATGTTACAAAATCACCTACTGTAGGCGTTATTTTAGCCTTTCTAAAACGACCTCTGGCGCTACATTCATATATGGAGTTATTGGCAGCCACATAATAAAGGCCACCTACTCCTCGTATTATTCTTCCTATCATAATTATTTAGTCACTGTACTTACTACTTTACCATTAATTGTAACTGTGTATGTTGTGTTACCATCTGACTTATCTGGAACAGTAAATGGAAAATCAGTTTTGCCAACAGATTTTTCCCAAATTACTTCTTCGCTGCCATTTTTCTTAGCTGTTACTTTAACATTATTTGTATCAGCAAGAGATGAAGTATCTGATGGATTAACAACTATATCAACCTGTTTTGTAGGTGTTTGATCTACTGGAGCTGTTGTTACCTGTTCAACTGGAGCTACTGTTGTATGCTCTGTATTATTTTCTGTCTTAGGTTCTTCAATATCAATTATAGCTGGTACTGTAGCTGTATTACTATCCTCATTTGTTGCACCTATATGTTCACCACGACAAATAGTAATTGCTACTTGGCTACCAGTCTGAACCATTGTGTCAGCGGCTATACCTTGGTCAATAACACTACCTACAGGAACTGTATCGCTATAGCCATCAATAAACTTAGCCTCAAGACCTAAATCTTCAAGCATAAGAGAAGCCTCCTCCTGGGTTTTAAGTTTAAGGTCGGGCATTTTAACTTCCTCGCTGTCTGAACCTTGACTAACCTTGACATCAATCTTAGTATCAGCACCAACCATTTCACCATCTTCCGGTGACTGTTCTGTAACCTCTCCAATAGGTTTGTCACTAGTTACATATTCAACATTACCTATTTCAAGTCCCATTTCTGCAAGTGCCTCTTCTGCCTTAGACTTACGCATACCTACAATATTTGGTACTTGAATATCACCTGCACCAGAACTAACATAGAGAACAATAGTATCACCTTTATTAACTCTTTCTCCCTTTTCAGGTGTCTGTTGAGCAACATCTCCAGCATCTACATCAGCCTTGTAAATATCCTTTCGCTCAACAGTTAGACCCTTTTTCTCAGCCTTTAAACACGCCTTTTCATAAGCCATACCTACAAAATTAGGCACTTTAATTGTATCACCATATATTGTCTTTGTAAGCATAGAACCACCAACAGTAATAAGAAGTATAATAAGAATACCTGTTATAACAGCAATAATTATTACATTTCTTTCTTTCTTCTTTATTTCTATGCTTTCCTCATCTTCTATATCATTGTCATTATTATAGTCATTGTCATCATCGTCTATTACTGGTACAACCTTTTTAATTGGCTTAATATTGTTATTAGCAGTTGGCTTTGCTTTGCCCTCCAAAGCAATTTTTAATGCCTCATACATTGCTCTGGCATTTTGGTATCTATTCTTTGGCTCTTTAGCACAAGCCTTTTTTATAATCTCTATAATCTCTTGTGAAACATTAGGATTAATGTTCCTCGGGTCAGGTATAGGGGCTTTAATATGCTTCATTGCTAAATCAAGGGCTGAATTGCCTTCAAAGGGAATAGTACCTGTAACCATTTGATAAAGGACTATACCTAAAGAATAAAGGTCACTTCTTTGGTCTACATCATCACCCTTAGCCTGTTCTGGAGAGAAATAATGTACAGACCCCATATAATCTCCTTGTGTAGTTTCCACACTATTTGCCTTAGCAATACCAAAGTCTGTTACTTTAGCTACAAGTTTGCCACCAATTTTAGTAAGAAGTATATTTTCTGGCTTAATATCTCTATGAATTACTCCGTGGGCGTGGGCATTTTCAAGACCTGCTGCTATTTGCATAGCTAAATCACAGGCAAGTTCATTATCCAAAGGAGCTTTTTTATAAATAAGCTCATTTAGGGTAAAGCCATCTATATATTCCATAACAATATAATAAATATCACCATCATTGCCAACATCATAGACATTGACAATGTTAGTGTGGGCAAGCTGTGCAGCAGCTCTTGCCTCTGTGTTAAAACGCTTAATAAAGCCTTTGTCCTCTATATAATCAGACTTTAAAACCTTAAAGGTTACATCTCTACCAAGTTTTAAATCATTTGCCTTATAGACAATTGCCATACCACCTCTGCCTAAGGTTTCTACAATTTTATATCTGTCACTTATAACTTGACCTTTTTCAAGCTGCATAAACTCACCTCCTTAAATGTCAATAATAATAACGGAAATGTTGTCAAATCCACCATTTTTCTTGGCTGCCTCAACAAGCATAGATGCTCTATCCTCCAAAGAAAAACCACCTGCTGATGCTATGTTGCAAATTTCATCATCTTCAAGCATTGTACTTAAGCCATCACTACAAATAAGTATAATATCATTTTCTTTAACTTTCACAATAAGTCCATCTGTAACAACTGAACTATCAGTACCAACAGCTCTAGTAATACAGTTACGCTGAGGATGATTTCTAGCTTCCTCCTCTGTAATCTGTCCAGCCCTAACCATTTCTGCAACAAGAGAATGGTCATTTGTTACTTGCTCAATTTTGCCGTCTGAAATTTTGTAAAGTCTTGAATCACCTACATGAGCTACATACATATTGTTTCCAACTACTGTAGCTCCAATTATTGTTGTACCCATTTCTGAATATTCTTCGTAGGTTCTGCCTAATTTATAAACAGCATCATTAGCCATATTAACTGCACCAATAATCATATCTAAAGGTTCATCAGTACTATCTGGTTGGTATTTATTTAGATATGCAAGAAAAGCCTCTATAGCTGTATTACTTGCTACCTGTCCCGCTCTGTGACCACCCATACCGTCAGCAACAATATATAAGTTGTCCAGCTTTCCTACCGGTTCATTGGATACATATATAGAGTCCTCATTTTTGGGACGCACACAACCAATATCAGTTCTGCCATAGCCTAACATATTTAATCCTCCTTATGTGGGATAGTTGTAAAGTCCTATTCTAAAAGTACTACATTTAATAGACCTTATTAGTCATCAAAAGCTGACTACTCCTCAGATTTCCCATAAATACTTTTGTAAAACCTAAAAGTGGAGTTTAATTTATATTTAGAATATTTACTCAACTTTTCCACGATTTTTATAGCTTTTTCTTAACTGTCCACAAGCAGCATTTATATCACTACCCAGCTTTCGTCTAACTGTTGTTTCAATACCCAGTTCTCTCAAAAGAGAAGCAAAGCTATTTATGTTTTCTTCTGTACTTCTTATATAATTATTTTCTTTAACATCATTAACCGGTATAAGATTAATATGGCACATTATACCCTTAAGGCGTGATGCCAACTCTCTTGCACAATCGCTACTATCATTGACCCCCTTAATAAGGGCATATTCAAATGTTACTCTTCTTTTAGTAGTGTCAGCATAATACTTAGCTGCTTTAATGAGAGAATCAATGTCATATCGTTTTGCAACAGGCATTGTATTTTGCCTAATTTCATTATTTGGTGCGTGTAGAGATATTGCAAGAGTTATTTGTAAATTTTCCTTTGCCAAATCATATATTTTATCTACAAGTCCGCAAGTAGAAAGAGTTATATGTCTATGGCTTAAATTGTTACCTTCTTTAGAATGAATTATCTCCAAAAAATCTATAACATTATCATAATTGTCAAGAGGTTCTCCACTACCCATAATAACAACATTAGATACTCTTTCACCAATATCACGCTGTATTTCATATATTTGTGCTACCATTTCGCCAGGTAAAAGATTTCTCTCTAATCCATCTACTGTTGATGCACAAAATGTACAACCCATTCGGCAACCGGCTTGGGAAGATATACATACTGCGTTGCCATAAGAATAACGCATTAAAACACTTTCAATAACTATATCATCACCTATATCAAAAAGATATTTACTTGTGTTATCTTCCTTTGAAACCAGCTTTTCTACAATTTTTATATTTTTGATAATATAATTTTCTTTTAACTTTTCCCTTAATGCCTTAGACAAATTGGTCATTTCATCAAATGAAGTTACCTGTTTTTGATGAAGCCAACTAAATATTTGCTTTGCTCTAAAGGATTTTTCCCCCATATTAGCAAGCTCATCACTTAGTTTAGGCAAAGTAAGAGAGCGTAGGTCAATTTTATCCATTTTTTCTCATCCTTGCTATAAAAAATCCATCTGTTCCATACTCAAAAGGCAAAAGCTGTATATATCCCTTTGAAATAGTATTGCTTTTTACCCTATTAGGTATATAATCTACAAGACTTTCAAGAGAAAATCCATATTCACTACAAAACCAATTAACATTATCTATATTTTCCTTTGGTGATATAGTACAAGTTGAATAAACAAGAACTCCACCATCTTTAACAATATTAGCTGATGCTTTTAAAATATCTCTCTGTATTAAAACAAGGTCATCTATATCTGACATTGACTTGTTATACTTAATATCAGGCTTTTTGCGTAAAAGTCCAAGACCAGAGCAAGGTGCATCAACTAAAACATAGTCTGCTTTAGTTTCATTATCTGCCTTAGAGGCATCTTTAAGCTCAGGCTTAACAGAAGTAAGTCCTAATCTCTTAGCACCGTCACTAATAAGATTAAGTTTGTGGTCATAAACATCTCTTGAATAAACTGTACCTGTGTTATTCATAAACTCAGCTATTGCAAAGGTTTTGCCACCAGGTGCGGCACATACATCAGCTACAACTGAATTAGGTTCAGGTGAAAGAGCATAAACCGAAAGCATAGAGCTTTCATCCATTATATGAAATAAACCTTCATTATAGCACTTACTTTCTGAAATATTATGAGTTCTATAAATATACAAGCTATTATTAAGTAATGTATCACCATCAACAGCTATGCCCTCGCTACTAAGCCTATCCTTTAATGTCTTTTTATCTGTCTTAACAGTATTGACACAAATAGAAATTCGTGGAGGATTAGCAAAAGATTTACAAGTATTTTCAAGGTCACTATAAGTCATTGACTCTGACCAATATTTAATAAGCCAATCAGGATAAGAATACTTTACAGCAAGAGCTTTTAACTTATCCTTTGGATAATCTATGTTATGCTTTTCTCTTGCTATAGTTCTTAAAACCCCATTAACAAAACCTGAAAGTGTTTGAAAATGTCGTTTTTTGGCAAGTATAACAGCCTCATTACAAGCAGCAGATACAGGAATTTTATCCATATAAAGTATTTGATAAGCACCTATTCTTAAGTTATTAAGAATAAATGGCTTCATTTTATTGGTTTTAGTTTTTGAAAACTTATTTATAACATAGTCTATATTAATAAGATTTCTTAAAGTCCCATTGACAAGCTCTGTAACAAAAGCTTTTTGAACAGATGTAAGCTCTGTATGGGTATTTAGTGTTTTTCTGAGAATAATATTGTTGTAAGCTCCCTCTTGAAATATATCCATTAATATAAAAAGGGCTATTTCTCGTTCTTTCATAAATTTTATCTCCAAAATACCTTTTAATTTTCTTTAAACTGTTGTATAATTGATATATAATAATCTAACTTATATGATAACACATTTCTGCAAAATAAAAAAGTATTTTTTTAAAGGAGTTTAAAATGTTTAGAACAATTAAATGGTATGTTAAGTTTATAGGCTCACTTATAATAAAAAAGCCTTATTTAAAAAAGGCTGACAAGCTCCTTGCTGATGGTAAAAATAATGAATATGAAAAATTTGTAACTGAAAATGTTACTAGCTGGGCAATGAAAAGAATGAAAGATTCTGGTGCAAATGTTGTAGTACACGGTATTGAAAACTTGCCTAAAAATGGCAGTATGTTATTTGTATCTAACCACCAAAGTAACTTTGACATATTGCTTTTGCTTTCATACTTACCTGTCGCTAAAGGATTTGTAGCTAAGGTAGAGCTTGCTAAGTTTCCTTTTGTAAATGAATGGATGAAAAGAATACACTGTTTATTTATGGATAGAGGTGATATTAAACAATCTGCTCAAATAATAATTGAGGGTATTAAACAGCTTAAAAATGGCATAAATATGGTTATTTTTCCAGAAGGTACAAGAAGTAAAACTGGAGAATTAGGCGAGTTTAAAGCTGGTAGTTTTAAATTAGCAATTAAAAGCAAAAGACCTCTTGTTCCAATTACTATTGACGGTACAAGAAATATTATGGAAGCTAACAACTACAAAATAAAAGCTGAAACTGTGAATTTATATATTCATAAGCCTATTGACACAACAGAACTAAGTAAAGAGGATATAGCTCAACTTCCTGAAAAAGTTAAAGCTATTATAAACTCAGAATTAAGTAAATAATTAAAACACAAAGAAAGAGAGGTTATTTATATGAAAAAGGAAAGATTATTAATTTTAAAAATGGTAAACGAGGGTAAAATTACTGTTGATGATGCTGTAAAATTGCTTGACAGCATAAAAAAGGAAAGCATTATAGATGCTGGTAATGTAATTGATAGTGTAAAAGAAAAAGTAACTGATTTTGTTGATGATGCTAAACCTGTTGTTAAAAAATATGCTACAAAAGCTATGGAAATAGGTGAAGATGTTTATCATAAAGGTAAAGCTAAAATGGGTGAGTACAAGCGTAAAGTAAAAGAAGACGACATAATTGATGAAGTGCCTGAAGCTAGTAAAATTGACAATGAAAATGTTGATGAAAGCACAAATGACAAAGAGTAATATTTAATCAAAAAAGGACGCCCATTGGGGCCGTCCTTTTTGCTGTAGATAAAATCGACAGTATTAAATTTTTGCAATAATACTTTACTTTAATTGCAAGTTCTTCTAATTATTTTCAATATAATTAGAAGAATTACGATATTTGTTATAAAACATTGTTCTTAAAAGATAGTTTAAGTCCTTAAAGCTACTACAATTATAAAGATACTTGCCAACCATAATATCATTATAGAATGAATGATTATATATAACATAAATCTCTTTAACATAATGAACATACAGCAATTCAGCATCATTTTTCGGAATAGTTTCTAAAACTTTAAACACTCTTCTTCTATCTACTGATTCCTCCTCAATAGACTTAAATCCCGTAATTCTTCTATTGTTGCTCATTGCAATATCTCTTTTTCTTAAAGCATTAATTTCTGTTTTTACATAATTTTTAAGGCTCTCTGAAACATCAGCAAAATTATAAGGTTCTACAAAATTATCAGAAAAAGGCAATCCTTTATTTGTTACTGTATAATTATTAGATATATCTGTTATATTTACACCCGACTTAAAAATTATCTCTGTATCCTTTGGTATTGTAACTATAATGTTATCAAATGTTACATCTTTTCTTGCATTTTCATAAAATTTGTTATGAATAGTGTATTTAGCTAAAGGCTTAAGTTCATTTGAATACTTTGTAAACTTGTAATAAGCGAAATAACCAACCGGCTCATCATTAGCAACACTTACTTTATAAGACTTGCCTGCGGTAACTAATTTATCTGAAGGCATATATCCATCACCTGTAACATCAATATCTATATTAGATATATCTCTTATAGCAATTGCATAACAATTCTCCATATAAACAAAATCATAATTTGAATTTTTATTCTTTTTCTTATCATAATTTGTAAAATTCAAATAGGTATTATATTCAAAATAACGGGATATTGTACAGCTACCTTGATTTTTAGGCAAGGAGTCATCAAGAAAACTATAATATTCATTATTTTCAAAATAATGTGGATAAATATAATCTGACTCTATACCATAACTCAACTTTCTGTTTTTAACAAATTCTGCTTTTTCACCCTTTTGGTTATCATAAACACCTACAAAAGCCGGCTTGCTCTTATCCTTTTGTATAAAAATATAAGCATTAGCAGGCAAATCATAGCCTATTTTGTAAACCTGATTTTCATACTTTGTAACTGTGGTATCTGCATAAGTAGGTACAACAGCAATAAGCATAACAAATGCCATAAAAAACGACAACAACGACTTAATTTTCATAAAAATTGCCCCCTCTTAATTTAAGTATATTTTAATTATAACACATAGTTTGAAATAATACAATAAATATATAAAAACTTTTTATCACTATAAACAAAAAAAGAACCACTGATAAACAGTGGTTCTCTCTATAGTAAATATAAATTACTTAACTACTAAATTAATGTTCTTAAATGTTACATCAGCATTTCTTGTAACAGTAACACCTACGAAATCCTTAGCAGTATTGCTCTTATTAGTATCTACACCTTCAATAGTCTGAGGAGCGTCGTTACCATACTGAACAGTGTAAACACCATTAGTTCTACTTAATTTAAGGTCTACAGTATCACCAGTCTTAGGAGCTGTAGTTGCTACAGGCATAGTTGTTCTATCAAGAGAACCAGCCTTTCTAGTCATAGCTGAGAAAGGAGTAAGTCCAGCTGTAATTTTCTGTGGGAAGCAACCTACACCAACCCAATCTGTTGCAGTACCAAAAGATGAACCTGTAAATACATTATCTCTACAAATAAGACCAAATGCAGTTTGAGACTCTGCAGCATATCTATTAATAACAGCAGTTGCAGTTAATTCAAAGTCCTTATTAGCATCAATTTCATCAAAATACATTACAAAACCGTCACTAGAACCCTGAATCTTACCCTTATTATTATCACAAACTAACTGAACTTCCTTACCAGGAGTAATTTCGTTAATCTGATGATTTGGATGAGAATCTTCAGTTAAAGAATCAGCACCTGTACCAGTACCAAATACAGCACCAGCCCAGTCACCTGATGTGTGCCAAAGTGAACTTGGAACATAAATTGACTCATCAAATGGTGTCCAATTAGGATTTAAGCTCATTGTGTGAGCATCTTCAGCCTTAGGTGGCTCTATACTTGTAATATGAGCAGCTAACTTAGTTAAATCAGCATTACTGCTAGCCTTAATATCCTTAGCCATCATACTAGCTACATAAGAAGCACCGTACTTATTAAGGTGAGTATTGTCAACAGACATTTCAACACCAGCTGCGTGAAGAGCTGCAGCACCAGTAGCACCAGTATCCTTATCTGTTGCCTTCTTACCAGGAGTTAAAGTTTCATAAAGTGACTTAGTATTCTCTAAGTTATCAATAACAGCAACATTTAACTTTTCACCTAAAGCCTTAACAGCAGCAGGATAGTTACCATTATCTGTTATATGAATATCATTATTGCCCCAAACAATAGCACCATTACTTGCATCAACTTTTTCCTGTCTTCTTACTGTAGAAGTACAAAGAATAGGAGTTGCACCAGCATCAAGAGCTACCTTAATATAGTTATCATATAAAGACTTTTCAAAAGAACCTTCTTCTGTATAGTCACCAGCAGTTTTAGCAGGCTTAGTACCTCTATATGAATCTGTCTTTTCATCATTATGACCAAAAGCAATAATAAGGTAGTCACCAGCCTTAATATCACTCTTAAGTTTTGCATAGTTAGCTGTTGCAAGCTCATCAGTTGCACCATTTTCATTTATACCGGCAGCAAAACTCTTAGAGCTTCTACCAGATAAAGCAAGATTTACAATATTTGTATTTTCGTCAAAGTAATCCTTTAACATTGTACCAAAACCAACTCTCTTATAGAAATAAGAAACATCTTCAGTTTCAGCATAGTCACAACCAGTTGAGTCACCTACAACAAAAACATTAACTTGTTCTGTTGATGTATTTGGTTCAGTTGTAGCTTCAGTTGTAGCTTCTGTTGTAGCTTCTGTTGTAGCTTCTGTTGTTACTTCTGGATTAGTATCATCCTTTTCAACAGGGAACTTAAATGAACCATCAAGTACTTTCTGTAAAATTAAAGCTACATCTTCAGAATCAATTATGCCATTACCACTTACATCAGCAAGTCCTACATTAAATCTTTCAACATTATGAGCTAATGCATATTCTAATGTTGCGTTTACATCAGTAATATCAATAACCTTATCGCCATTTACATCGCCCCATACCTTAACTGGAACATTGTAACTATAATGAACAGGATTCCAACCTGCAAGATAAGTATTAACTGTATCGCCAGTTGTTAAATTACTAATAGTTGTTGCATCTTCAACCTGCTTACCAATAGCAGTAGTAAATGCACGATTATAACAAGTATTTTTGTACTCGTTAAAGTCAGCCTTAGCTAATTCACCAGAAGACATTTCTGCCCAACCAGTATTATTAATTAAACCATTAGTTTCGCACTTAACAAAGTAAGTACAAGAGTTCTCACCCCAAGTTCTACCATAGTATCCTAAAGCACCTGATAAACTTGCATCATCCTTAGTAATTTCACAATTTCTAAAGATATATGGGCTAGTCTTAGGAGCTACAATATAGCCAATCTTAGCATTGTTACCATTAGTATCGTTTGGATAAGTCTTGAACTGAAGTTCACAGTTATCAAATATTGCAGTAAATTCACCACAGATATAGTCAACATTACCACCAATTACACAATCCTTAAAATAAGTGTGGTAACCATTATTAGCACTACCATTTCTACCTAATGTATCCTGAGAAGAAAGAATCTTACAATTGTAGGCTTCAATGTTATCAGCCTCAATATAGAAAGAATTTGATCTTTCCTTGTAAGCAAACTCGCCTACAGGAGCACCCTTAGTTCTTTCTGGCATATTGATACCTTCAACACCATCTTCAATTTCCTTATCAGTTACTTCATAGTTAAATGTATTTAAGAAAGTAGTATCTTCAGCAATAAAGTTGTTACCTCTTATAATAGCAACACCACCCCAAAGGTTACCACTTGCTTCTGTCTTAGAATACTTATCATAGAAAAGTCTTTCATTAAATAAGCCATCACTACCTACTGAGTAGTACTTATAAGTCTGACCATAGTACCAAGAAATAGTATGACCATTACCCTTTAATGTAATGTAAGGAGCATCAAATACAATCTGTTCCTGAATATCATCAGTTAATTCAATAGTCATTCTACCTTCTTCGCCTTCTGGTCTATCACCCATATTTCTAATATAAGCAACAGCTGACTTTAATGTTGGGAATTCTGCACTAGGAACACTAATAGTAGTCTTAGAAGCATCAAAGTTAGTTACATCCTCAACAGTAATCCAGTAAAGGTAAGTTGTAGCTGAACCCTTTGCATTAATAGTTACAGAAGTATCTGTACCATTAGTTATGTAAGAATTAGTAACAGGGCTAGCTGCACTACTTGAAGAATCTGCAGTTACTTCATTCTCGCCATTAATATCCCAAGTACCTGAATACCAACCAGCAACAGTAATTTTCTGCTTACCAGTTACAGGAACTGTAATAGAAGAACCTTCAAGTAACTTAACAGAAGTTGAGTTATTAGGAGTTACATTATTTAAAGTTAAAGCAGTACTTCCAGCAGCAACTTCTTCTGGAATAACATACTTATCCTTAACTAATGACTCAAGATAAACATCATTATTTGCAGTTTCAGTTTCTGGAACAGCAACTCTATCAGCTGTAAATACTTTATCTGATGTTATTGTAGTCTTGTAGTCGCCAGGCTTAAGAACTACACTGTAAGCACCATCTTTAATAGTACCTTCAACAGCACTACCATTAACAGTATTTGAAAATTCAATCTTAGTTACAGAAGCAACAGCATCTGCATCACCAATAAACTTACCACTAAGTGTTACATCAGGAATTACAGTTAAATCAATAGTAATAGGTCCATTGTCAACTGCCTTGAATGTATCAGAACCATTAACAAGAGCTCTTGCACCACCATCACTAGTAGTAAGCTTGTAAGTATGGTTCTTTGCAAGTTCTACAGAACTAGTTGACTTATCAATCTTAGCAGCCTCAATTCCTAAAGCCACATCAGTTAATGTAATAACTACATTGTCATAGTTATATTTACCATCTTCATTCCATGGATTAAGAGCAACATTAACATTTTCATCAACGATGAATTCAACACCAGCAAAACCACAGTTGTTAGTCTTACCTGTTGTTGAAAGAACATAAGTATGACCTGCCTCTGCCTTAAAAGCATAGAACTCAGCACCAGCTGCTGAATCCATAGTTGTTACAGGAGCTGTAGTAGGGTCAGTAAAATCAGATACTCTTAAGAAAGAGCTAGAGAAGAAGTAGCAAGTAAATGTACCAGTTACACTAGGTGTAAATACAAGTGAAGAACCTGCATCTGGAACCTTTGTAAATGCATTACATTCTTTAGGTCTGTTACCAGCCTTGTAAGCATTTGCAACTCTGTCACCTCTATTAAGATTCTGGAAATTAGCATTATCAGGCACAGTATAATCTTCACCCTTAAGACCAGGTACTAATCTAAGAATACCATTAGTAAGTTTATAATTACCAGCCTTTACACCTTTACCAGTTTCAATATCAACTGCAAAGTCATCAAACCAGAATGTATCAGCACCAACTTCAACAGCTGAATCATCTACTGATTGTTCTGTTGTGGCTTCTGATACAGCAACTGTAGTTGTTTCACTTGAAACTTCAACAACAGTTGTAGTTTCTGTTGGAGTTTCTACTGAATCACCAGAAGCAACTACTTCAGGCTTAACTCCACCATCAGTTATATCCGCACTAGCAAACATAACATTAGATAACATACAAGAAACTAACATTACAAATGCAATAATACGGCTAACTGTTCTTTTAGAACCATCTTTCATGTTCAAATTCCTCCTTTAAAAATATATTAGGTTTCCCCTAGATTTGAGTTTAATAAAAATATCTATTTTCATATAGCTAAAACTAAATATTTTACTAAACTACAACTTAGATTAATTATACCATATTGTGGATTTTTTTCAACTAATTTTTATGTAAAAACTTGTAATTTAGTTAATTTTCACAAAAAACATATATATTTTTATATAAAAGCCACAAAAAAGGAACTCCATAAAATGGAGTTCCTTTATATGCACAATAGCTATTTATTTGTTTAAAGTAATCAGTTAATCTTTAAATTTATTAAGATTTAACTATGCTCTTTTATTGTTAACAAATTCAAGTGCATAATCATAAACCTTAGACATCATAACTGCCATTTCAGCTCTGTTAATGTAGTTCTTTGGTAATAAAGTACCATCAGTATTACCATTCATAATACCCTTATCAGTTAAATAAGCTACATAAGGAGCTGACCACCAAGAAATGTTAGCAACATCAGAGTACTTATTATTTATGCTCTGGTCAACACTAGTTACATCATTGCCTAACCATTCAAATGACTTAGCAATAAGAACTGCCATTTCTTCTCTTGTACAATACTGCTCTGGCTTATAATTGTTGTCACCATAACCAGAAAGGATACCAGCATTGTAACCAACAATAAGGTCATTGTAGTAGTATTTGCTTGAATCAACATTATCAGCAAAGTTCTTAGCAGTTGATGATACCTTAATGCCAAGAGTCTTGTTAATTAAGATAGCAAAGTCACCTCTCTTGCAAGGGAGAGCAGGTCCATAACTACCATCTGCTATACCAGAGATAATACCTAATTCAGCTAACTTATTAATAGAATCCTTAGCCCAAGGATAGTTTTCAATATCATTAAAGCCCTTGAAGTTTTCATCCTTATTAGTTGGAGGATTAATTGAAATACCATTATCAGGATCTATAACAACAGGCTTATCATCCTTAGATGGAATATCAATATTACCTGTAGTTGCTTCTGTAGTTGTTTCTACAGTAGTAGTTGTTGTAGTAGCTTTGTGGCTTGAACCACCGCCACCGCCACCACTACTTGGTCTCTTAGTAGTAGTTTCTGTAGCTGTAGTTGCCTCTGTAGTTACATCTGACCTCTTAGTAGTAGTTTCTGTAACTGTAGTTGCTTGTGTAGTTGCTTCTGTAGTTACTTGTGTAGTTGCTTCTGTAGTTACATCTGAACCAGCAATTACAATAGCACCATTCTTACCAACACAATTAAGAGTAGTTGCATTAGTATTAGCTGCACTTAATACATTAAGTTCAACAGGATAAGTACCAGCCTTTGTAGCTAATACCTTGAAATCAAGTGTAAATGCAGTATCATTACCAGTTACATCAGCACCAGCATTAGCTAAAGCAAACTTAACAACACCTAACTGAGCAGCAGTCTTAATACCATCAGCACCAGGATAATCTGTATCACCCTTAGTTGGAACATAAGCCATCTGAGCATTAATATTGTTTACATCTGGCTGAGAAGGTGCTGAGAATCCCTTAACTGTACCACTCTGTAACTCTAAATCAGCAGGGTTAAATTTAACTACTGCAACAACAGATGCAACACCTGGGTTGTTATTAAGCTTAAATGTAACAGTCTTAACATCACCAGTCTTAGCATTTACAGTATCACCAGCAATAGCAAAAGCTGTGTCTACTGTAGTAGCTTCTGTTGTTGTAGCTGTAGTAGCTTCTGTTGTTAATTCAGTAGTAACTTCGCCACCACCAATTACAACATCAACAGTCTTGTTAGATGGAGTTGAATTAATAGAAGCATCAGCTGATACTGAATTTAATGTACCAACTTCAACTGCTAATGTAGCACCATCAACTGCTTCAACACCTTCAGCCTTATCAAAGTGGATAGAGAATAACTTACCACTAGTTGTGAATGCAGGAAGGTTTCCAGTTGCAACTGAGAAGTCATTATCAAATACACAATAAGCAACCTTAACTCTACCTAACTGAGCCTGAGTTTTTACACCATCAGCATTAGCAAAGTCTGGATTACCCTGTGTAGGAACATTTTCAAACTGCTTACTAATATTAGTTGCATTTGATGCTGTAAGAACAACATCCTTACCTTCTGCATCCTGACCAGCTACTAATGTAATATTACCATTTGTAACAGTCTTAGGAACTAACTTAGTTGCATCAAAGTTTAAGAATAAAGTGTAGTTGTTAAACTTAGCACCATCACCTAAATTTGCATAATAATCAACATCAACACCACCGTCAGCTGTTTTTGTATAAACAGGAGTAATAACTACCTGATTAGCCTCAGCTATAACATTTGTAGTAGTTTCAGTAGTTGTATCTACAACAGCAGAAGTTGTAGCTTCTGTTGTTGCCTCAACAGTTGTTGCCTCTGTTGTTGCCTCTGTTGTAGTAGGTTCATCAGAACCAACACCTTGCACATCAATACCAAATACACAACTATCAGTACTAACACCTGCAAACCAAACAACATCATTTGCCTTAAGGTCTACAGTAAAGGTTTTATAAACAGATTCAGCACCTTCATTTTTTTCAATTAGAACACTTTCTGCTGTACCTGTAGGAGCACCATTTTTGTTAACGCCACCATCGTAAACAACATTCTTTAAAATACAATTACTCTTGTTTGAATTAATTTTGTTATCAATTTGAATAGTAGCATCTTTCTTAGCTGTAATCTTAAATGCTAATCTACAAATTAATTCATTACCATTAACAGTTAATGCTGAGTTAGCACTAGAGCCTGGAGTCTTAAGATAACCTGCATACTCTCTATCATCAAAATTTATATAATCTGATGTAGTATTGTAACCAAGAGCACTTGAAGCAACTATGTCAACATTATCGTCTGTATAAACCATAGCTCCGTCAGCCACATCTGCTGATGGTACATACTTAAAAGTACTAGCTGCTGCACTTGCTGTAACAACATTACCAACAACACTTGATGTAAGTACCATTGTAGCTGCAAGAACAGTACTTACAATTCTTTTAATTGATTTTCTCAATTTTACTTCCTCCTTTATAGTTTAATATTAGGAATATTCTATATTGAGAAATGTGCATAGTTTCCCGCTAGAATATTATACAACTCAAATTATACTTACTTTTAATAAAAAAGTCAATTTGTTTTTGGAAATTCGCCTCATCCTATTCGTACAAAAAATATTAACATTTTTAAACAAAATTACCAAAAAGAAATTATAATTTTATAATTTTGTGCAACTATAACAATTAACTTATTTTTAATTAACATATTTATTGTTAATTTTAACGGCTATTATTTTTTTATCCAATTGATTAAAATATAAAATATCTATTTCCCCCTATTATTTAAAACCTTTTTTCTAATCCAGTTGACATAAGGAGATGAACTTTTTTCATAAATAGCCTTATGTGTATATGTTGTAGTTTCCATAGTAGTTGAAGTTATTTCTGTAGTTTCTATATTATTGTTTAAATTAATTGTATTTTGTCCAGTAATTAATCCCCCACACATTACAACTCCAACAAAAATGCTTATATCTGCTAATATAAAAATAATTAAATACAGTATTTTTTTAAAAATCAATTACCTTCTCCTTAAATCTGTTTATTAACGGTTTCATATTCATTATCATAGTGGAAATATGGACAAGAATAATTTGAATATGTATAGTTTCTTGCCATTTCATCTTCATCTAAATTAACTTCACAATATTCACAGTCTGTTTCCTCGTCATATATATTGTGGGAACATAATTCACAACAGTTTAAATTACTCATTTTGTTATCTCCTTTGTTAGTTATTTTTACTTTTTTATTATAATGATAACTAATTGAAATACCAACAAATTATACATTTATTTTAGTTTAATTTTAATAAGAAATAAAACACTCAATTTTAAATCAATTAAAATTTCAGTAGCACAAGTCTTATGAGTACTATATTTTTGTTAATTATCAATATTATCTGTAAATAAGTAATAGGTAATAGACACAGTACAACCACTATATTCATTACTTATTACTTATTGTATTCACTCAAAAAACGGCGGAGCATTAACCCCGCCGTTAAGCTGCAACAATATTAAATTGTCAACTAATAAACTAACATAAATTAGTTATACTTAGCAGTCTTAGTATTTGCGTCCCAAGAAACCTTAGCACCTAAAGCTTCACCAATAGTTCTGAATGGAACAAACATTCTACCATCAACAATTTCTGCAACAGCCTGGTTAGAAATATTAAGAGTGTTACCATCTAAAGTATAAGTTCTAGCACCAGCTGTAAATACTACAGTCTTGCCACCAGCATTAATAGTAGCAGTCTTTGCAACAGCATCCCAAGTGATAATGTCACTGCTATCAGCAGAATCAACACTACCACCAGCAATAGCAATTGCAACAAATCTTAATGGAACCATAGTTGAGTTAGAAGTTGACTGGATATATGGAGCTACATCCATTGCAAATTCCTTATCATCAATAGTAATATTCTTGTCACCAACCTTAACAGAAATAGCAGAACCAAGAACTGGAGCTGCAGTAGTTGTTTCAGTTGTGTCTTCTGATACAGTAGTTGTTTCAGTTGTAGTTGTAGTAGTAGTGTAATTCTTTACGCTACCGCCACCACCTGCACCAGAACTGTTATGAACTGTTGCCTTAGTAGTTGTTTCAGTTGTTGTTTCAGTTGTACCGTTGTTAAGACCGATACCACCTTCACCACCGTAAACATCTGGTAAAGTTACAATATCAGCTGCATCGTGCTGATAAGCCTCTGTTCTAGCAAGGAAGTCACCGTGGATAAATGAACCATCTTCTGCTCTATTATATCTCTTAGTTGCCTTGTCATAACCGTCATCAGCATTAGTAGACTTAAAGAATGTCTTTTCATCAAGTACAGTACCTTCAGAGTTTACAGACTTAATATTATTTTCATCCTTATTTAAGTAGTTAGACTCGCTTTCAATAGGTGTTGTTGAAATATTACCATACTGAGTTTCATTATTCCAAGAACCAATTAAGTCAGGTCTACCTACAGAAACAGCACCCTTAAGGTCATAATCAAACTTGTATACTCTACCATCAGCATCCTTACCGTTGCCAGAAGCATCTGTAAGTGAGTTAGCTGTGTTAGAATATAATGAGAAGTTATTTGCCTGGTTCTTATAAGCTACAACATTTCTCATCTTAAGAGCTGGGTTGTTATTACTATCAACACCATTACCCTTGTTGTTAAATGAAATACAATCTTTAAGCATATGCTTAACATAGATACCTTCACCACCAAGTTTGAAACCATTACCACCAGAGTTACCTGCAAAGTCAGTTTCAGTACCGTCTGTATTTAACTTGTAACCCTGTCTGTAAGTAACACAGTTTTCAAGAACTACAGCACCAATAGCACCAGAGTTAATCTTAGTGTAGCAATCCCAACCATCATCAAGGTTGTGGTGAGAAATACAATCTTCAAATACATTACCGTAACCTACAGTAAGCTTAGAACCAAAACCATCGGCATTGTTCTTAGATGGGTCACAGTTATTGTAAGATTCACAACTCTTAATAACATTGTAAGCTGGCCAGTCAACAATTGTAGCATCCTTACTATTAATACGGCTAATCTGGAAACCAGTTGTACCATTATCGTGGAATGTACAATCCTCAACAACTACATGCTTACCGCCTAATGAGAATGCCTTTTCATTACCTTCTGAATTTATTACTTCAAAGCCCTTGAATAACCAGTAATCAGCATCTACTTCAAAACCAGTATATAATCCTTCAAGGTCAATTACAGGGTCAGCACCTTCTTCTGCTCTAAGAGTCTTGAAGTTGCCGTTTTCATAACCTGAATAAGTCTCAGGAATTTCAATCTTACCTAAATCAGTATCAGTAATATGGTAAGTACCGTCAAGCATAATAATCTCGCCACCAAAATCAACAAGACCTAATGCTGTTTCAAGATTAACAGGATTATCTCTTGAACCGTCACCATTAACTGTACCGTTAGGACCAATGTAAATCTTCTTTGTATCTTCCATTGTCTTATGAGTTACTGTAAATCTTGTGATTACAGGGTCATAAGATGTAAAGTTATCTGCTGTGTTTGGATAGTAAACAACAGAGAACTGGTTTACATAATCTGGCTTTAACTCAACATCAAATGTAGTTGCCTTATTAGCAACAATAACATCTTTGTATACATTCTTGCCATTTAATGAAATATTAGTTATACCACCTGTCATACCCTTCTTAGAATTAGACTTTAATCTAAGTGAGTAATTAGTTGATGTAGTATAGTATGGTGAACTAACTGTTACCTTTGGAGCAACAGCTTCATCTACATCTGCTGTAATAATAGGATCAGTATCTGCATTAGTTTCGTGAAGTTTAATGTTTTCAACTGTCATATCAGCAAATCTTGCAGCAAAGAAACCAACATAAATGTTGTTAGCATCCTGCTGTTCAAGTACATTCTCAGTATCATCTACTGTTTCAAATGAATACTTAGAAACTGTCTTACCTGTCTGATAATCATAAGTAGTAATCTTGTAACCAGTATTTAACTTAGTTAAAGTAACATTGTACTTATCACCAGCTTCAGGTAACTTTTCAGTTGTTGAGTAGATACCTACTCTCTCACCACCACCATTAGTAGATACAACACCACGACGAGTCATAATGTTAATTCTATTCATAGTTGACTTCTTATAATAAGAAGAAAGGTTAGGGTCTGTTGGGAATGTTGAATCAGAACATCCACCAGCAATAACAATGTTAGATGTAACCTGTGCTTCAGTATTTGCATAAGATACTTCATAAGTATTACCATCTGCATCTGTTACTTTACGCTTATTTAAATAAGCATCTAATAAGTCAACTGCTGTTTCAAATGTAGTTGTTGAACCATCAGCCTTAGTTACTGTAGTTTCCTTAGTCATTGCATTTTCAGGTAATGGAGTCATATGGTTAGTTGCACCACCCATATATTCGCCATTGTAAACACCACCAGCAAATGGCACAATATCTCTTGCCATAATACCGAAAGCTTCCTGACCTGAACGAAGCTTATCAAGAGCTAATGAAGGTGAATCACCCTGAGCAATATAACTATCATAAGTCTTCTTTAAATCAGGTGTAAGATTGTTTACATCTCTGATATATCTGTTTACAGTAATATCAGCAGATAATACAAAGTTATTATTTGCATTTACCTTAGTGTAGTAATATGCAATACCATCCTGGTCACCAGAAATCTTACCAGAACCAGTCCAAGATGTTACCTGTACATCCTTAACATTAGTAAGCTCACCATTTTCCATAAGGTCGTGGTTATTGCTATAATTATCCTTATCAGTTGTATAAGAAGTGTTATCTTTATGGTTTACTGTAACGAAAGAAGATTCGCCATCTGTCTGACCTGCAGCACCCATACAAGAAGCACCAAATAATGTAGCCTTCCATAAGTAATCAGTAGGCTCTACAATAGAAACTTCCATTACTTCAGGATTAGCTGCAGCTATACCATACTTGCTGTTTGTAACAAAAGTTACCTTAGAAGTACCAACTGCATCATTCTTAAATTCAGTTAAGTCAATATAGAAACCAGCTGCAAGAGCTTCAGCCTCATCAACTGCTACTCTTTCACCTACTACTTTGCCATTTTCATTGGCTTTCTTATAATAACCCTGACTATCCTTATAATAGAAAGTATCTGCACATAATTCTTCATTTGTGTTGTTTGTCTTAAGAATTGTGTAGCTTAAACCAGAAGCATCAAATGCTTCACCTACAGCGTATGTAAGTCTTGGGTAACCTAAAACTGCTACCTTAATTGGCTCTGGATTTGATACCTTAATATCATAAGTATCATAAATAGAGTTATCATCTTTTAAACGAACTGTAAGAGTTTGCTTTTCTGTCACCTTAGATGAATCAAAACCAACTACTTCATATTCGCTTGCATTAATATACTGATATTCAATCTTACCATTTTCATCAGTATAAAGACCATGTACAGCAAGACCCTTTGTATCGAGTTCATCACCAACATAGTAAGATGTCTTGTAATCTCTTGTATATATCTTAAGAGCTGTTAATTTGCCAGGCTTAATAGCAATATAGAATGCATCTGTTGCATTATTAGGGTCAATTGACTCTGATGTTGCATCAGTATACTTAACTGTTACAGCTAAGTCGTCACCAGCCATATCAGATGTAAATGTAGTATTTTCATTAATTACTGTATCACCAAGATATAACTTGTACTGGTCACTATTAAGCTGCTTTGTAGTACCATCTTCAAATGAAGCTGTTACCTGTAAACCTATTGTATTAAACTTAGCTCCTGCATAGAAAGTATCATAAATTGGTGCATAATCAACTTTAATCTTTGTTACTTTCATTGCATTTACTGTAATAGGAATTTCAACCTTAGCTTTACCAATACTAGCATATACAACCTTTTTACCAGCAGTTGTAAATGATGTACCCTCATCAAAGCCTGTAAGTGAGTAATCATCTGCATTGTCAATAACTTCGCTTGAACCATCTGCATAAGTTGCATTAAGCTTTAATCCAGTTGAATCAAACTTTTCAGTTGTATAGTATGTAGTCTTAGTTGGCATACTTTCAATAGAAAGTGATGTTACCTTCTTAGTACCTACATAAAGGTCATTGTTTGTTACATTAAGTTCACCAGCTCTTGCTACAGCATAGCCAATGTACTGATTGTCTTCAAAAAGACCAGTTACATCTACTGTAACTGCATCGTAACCTTCTACCTTAACCTTTAAAATATCGCCACTCTTGCTAATTGTAAGATTGATTGGCTCTGTAGTAGCTGTACCTGCAAATGACTTTTCATTCATAAGAGGAGTAGTAGTAACCTTTTCACCATCATTTACTCTAAGTACAAACTGAGAAATTGTACCACTCTTGTCAGATGGCTGTAAACCTACGAATACACTCTTACCTGTATTGCCTCTTCTTAATTCTGGCTTTTCATCATCTGGAATTTTACCAGGCTTAACATACTTGTCATTGAAAAGCATAAAACCAGCTGCAGCCTGATTAAATGTTGATGTAGGATTAATATTAATAGAGTTAAGTGTTGTAGTTAACTTAAAGTCTTCACCTGATGGAGCTGGAGTAGCTACAAATGTGTAAGAATCTTCAGAAGAAGATAACTTACCTGTGTTATTAGTTAAAGTTAAACTAATATCCTTATTATCTTTACTAATAGAATACTTTGCATTAGTAATCTTATCTGCAAGACAATTAAGTCCATTACCATCAAACTCATAAGGTGCTATCTCAACTGGCTGACCTACTACTGAAAGTCTTACATTACTATATGTTACATCTGCACATATTGAAACATAAAGACCAACAAAAATGTCATCACTCATAGAAAGATTACTACCATCTACAGTAGTCTTCTGTGAACCATAAGTTAAAGTATAAGTTGTACCAGATTTAGTAAGCTTTACCTTAATGTCATCACCAGCCTGTGGAACTGAAAGGTTCTCATCAGTTTCTGGTGTATAATCTGTAATAGTGCCATTTGCTCTTGTCCAACCATAGCTCATTTTCTTAATATCAGAAGCACCATTCTTAATATTACGAACACCCGCATTTACAGAATCTGCAGGTTTACCGTTGTTGTTCACTAATGGGTCAATATTGTCAGTAACAAAAGCACCAAATGATACTTGATTATTTGTACCATCAATACCATTAATGTGAGCTGTTGCTGAAATTGTAAAGTCATCCTCAGATGTTAACTGCTGATAATATGCTACTCTACCTTCAGAACCATTGGCAATTTTACCAACGCTCTCAACCTTGCCGTCATTATCACTAGCCTTAGGATTACCCATTCTTAAATGAATATCGTCTGCAACCTCTTCAAATAAGTAAGGGAATTCTGTTACGCCATTGTACTGCTTGAATTCAGCAAAATTAGGGTCACCATAGTTGTCAATCTTCGACTGACCACCAGCATCGCCATATACAGTAGCTAACCATGGAGCTGTTGCTTCCCAGTGAATACCTAATTCAGTAGGATTAGTTGTACTACTTCCATCTCCCTCAGCAGCACCACCTGACGCAAGAGCATCAGTTACCGTACCATCATCAAGGGATTCAGACGCTCCAGACTCGATAGTTTCTGTTTCTGCTGAAGCAGCTTCATCAGCAAAAGCAACATTAACTGATCCAAAAATCATTGATGTTGCTAATACTAACGATAAAAGTCGTCTTTTCATTAGAAAATTCCTCCTTATATATTTTTTGTTAGACTTAACAAGTTTACAACTTCTCCAAGTCTAACATTTTATGCTACAAACACAATCTACGATATTTATTCCTAAAATTATCACACCCTTATTGCACCTATAAGAATAGACATATCTTAAGCATAAAATCTTTGATAACGCATTTATAGTTATATT
>UQRG01000005.1 GCA_900543365.1 uncultured Eubacterium sp.
TTTCTATACAGCCGTTTAAAAATTCGTCTTGCTCGGTATACCCATAAGGCTCTGTGGTAATATATGATGAAACTTTATTAACTTTTATATTTTTATCTTCTTTTAATGAATTAACTGCAAAATCTAAATATGACTTTTTATCACCTAAATTAGAACCAATACTTAAATATGCTTTATTCCATTTTACTGTTGTTTCAACAGCAACAGTTTTAAGTGGTAAGCCAACAGGAGCAGAAGGCTTTTCAATTTTAACAGTAACTTTTTTTACTTTAAAGTTAATAAGGATTTCATTGGCAAGTTTTACTGAGAGAGTTTCTATTAATTTGAAAACATTATTTTTAACATATTTTGTTATAAATGATGCAACTTCTGCATAGTTTACGGCAAGGGAAATATCATCATTTAATGCTGGACTTTCAAAATCTGTTTCCATTTCACAACTGACAAAAAATCTTTGACCAAGGATGTTCTCTTCTTTCAAAACTCCGTGTCTGCCAAAGCAGTCTAGCTTTTCAATTATTACCTTGCCCATATTTACCACCTACCTAAAATTTTCTCTGTCATTAATATGGCTCTTTTATTTTCTTTTACATCGTGTACACGAACAAAGAGAGAGTTTTTCATAACAGCTATTACACTTGTGGCAATAGTACCTTCAACTCTTTCGTTTACTGGTAAATTAAGTGTAAGGGCAATTACAGATTTTCTTGAAGTGCCTAAAAGTACAGGATAACCTAACACATCAAGAGCCTCAAGTTTATTGATGATTTCAAGATTTTGTTCATAGCTTTTAGCAAAACCAACACCAGGGTCAAGAACTATTTTGTTTTTATGGACACCGTATTTTTCTGCTATTTCAATAGAATTTTTCAAGTCATTAATTACATCTTCCATATAGTTTTGGTAAATTGGTTCTTTTCTGTTGTGCATAAGACAACAGGATAAGTTGTACTTTGATGTTACTTCTGCAATTTTTTCATCATACTTAAATCCCCATATATCATTTATAAGGTCAGCACCAGCTTTTGCGGCAGCTTCAGCGACAGCGGATTTGTAAGTATCTATTGAAATTGGTATATTAAAATTTGCTTTTAATTTTTCAATAACTGGTACAACTCTTGAAATTTCTTCATCATCACTTATCATTGTATATCCAGGGCGAGTAGACTCGCCACCAACATCAATTATATCAGCACCTTCATTTATCATTTTTTCAGTATGTTTTAAGGCTGTGTCAATAGTGTTATGTGTACCACCATCACTAAAGCTATCTGGAGTTACATTAAGTATACCCATTACATAAGTTCTGTTTTTAAATTCTTTATTACCTATTATCATATCTTTTCTCCTAATATTTAATATTGTTATTTTTTCTTTCATCTGACCAGTAACATTCTTTTTGTGCTTTACAGCTATAACATTGTCTTGATAGCTTATCTGCCTTGCATATTAAGTCACTTAAATTGTTTATTGAGTCAACATCTTTTCTGTGATTTAATATTGCATTTACACATTTATTAATCTCCTCATTTAAAAAATCGCATTGAGACATAATATCTTTTGCAATTTTTGCACTTTTTTCATTGTGATTTTCGTTGTCAAATGCTCTACCTAAATCGTGTAGTAATGCTGTTGTGTATATAATATCTTTTGATATACCCATATTATTTTCAAGATTAATAATGTAGGCAATTCTCGCTACATCAAGACAGTGGTTTGTACTGTGGCAACAGAATATCCTATTTTTTTCCTTTTCTTCAATGGCTTTTATAGCACTTTTAAAGAGGTTGTTTTCTATTACTTTGTTGTATCTTTCCATATAACCTCCTTAAAACATTTATATATTTCTTCAATAAATGAAAGGGAACCAAATACAAGTATATTGTCGTATTTTAAAGCAGATTTTACAGCGTATAATATAGAATTACAACTTTCAACATTTTTGTTGTATTTGCTTATTGCTTTTGCATACTCATTTGCTGAAAGTGCTCTTGTATTTTTGGATTCAATAGTATATATTTTAGTAGCAAAAGGTGACATTATCTCAGATATAGTGTTGTAATCCTTGTCTTTAAGTACACCTGTTATAAAAACAATTTCTTTGTTTTTTAAATAAATTTCGACATTTTCTCTTAAAGCCATTATACCGTGGGGGTTGTGTGCTCCATCTACTATAATTAGAGGTTTTTTGTTTATAACTTGAAAACGGCAAGACCATTGAGCGTTTTTTAGTGACTTTTCAATATTGTTTATTTTAAACCCTAGTTCCATTATTTTTTCTAATACTTCAATAGCAAGGCAAGCATTATCTACTTGATATTTGCCGAGTATTGTAATTTCAATGTTTTTATAATTTTTATAGTCAAATGTTGTTTTATCCAATGTGAAAGATATATTTTTTGCACTTTGTACAAATGTTATATCTTTACTGTTATTAATAAGTATTTGTTCAACGGATTTCTCTTGTTTTGATGAAATAGTTGTGTCTTTTATTATACCTGCTTTTTCTTCTGCAATTTCTTCTATAGTATTACCTAAAAATTTTGTGTGGTCAATAGCTATTGGTGTTATTACTGCCATTATTTTGTCAGTTACATTTGTTGCGTCAAGTCTGCCACCCATACCTGTTTCAATTATAGCAAAGTCACAGTTCTTTTTATTAAGCCAATAAAAAGCTATAGCTGTTTCTAATTCAAATACTGTAGGTTTGCAGTCAGAATTGTCAATTACAGCTTTGACTTCTGCTACTGTTTTAGCAAATTCTTCTTCGCTTATCCATTGGTTATTGTAGGTTAGCTTATCTCTATAGTTAAGTACAGATGGAGAAATATATCTACCTACATTATAATTGTTTTCAATAAGTCCTTGTGCTATGAAAGCACCTACTGAACCTTTGCCATTTGTGCCAGCAATGTGTATTGTCTTTATTTTCTTTTCAGGATTGCCTAAAAGAGAACATAGCTTTTCCATATTGCTTAAGCCAGGTATTATTTTATTAGCTGAATTTTCGTTTATGTATTTTATTGCATTTTTGTATGTCATTGTTATCACCTGAATTCAATAATTTTTAGTATAGCACAAAAATCGAAAAATGTATATATATTAAGGAGGAAATTTGTGATATAATTAAATTAAACATTAATTCATAGGAGAAACAGATGAAAACACTAATAATAAATGGTTCACCAAGGAAAGATGGTGACACAGCATATTTTATAAAAAAAATAATAAAGGAAAAATGTAATTGTGATATAATAAATGCTTATTATGCGGATTTTTCACCTTGTATAGATTGCAGACAGTGTAAAAATGGGCAATGTATATACAATGATGAAATAACAAATGTTTTTAATAAAATTGATGATTATGACAATATTATTGTTGCAACTCCTTTATATTTTAATCAACCTACAGGTATGTTAATGGCTATGATGTCAAGAACTCAATTATTTTTTAACAGCAAAAAAAAGCTTAAGCCTAAAAATGGTTATATTTTAGTTGTAGGAGGAGGGGATTCTGTAGTTAATTCTGCTGATGCTGAAAAAACAATTAGAATTATGCTTATGGGGCTTAATGTTAAAGTAAAGGGGTATGTAAGATGTTTACATACATCTAATATAAAGCCTTGTAATGACAAAGAGGCAAATAATGAAATTGATGTTATAATAAAAAAATTATTATAATAATCTGTTTTAAAAATTTTAAGGGGTGATATTATGAAAGAAAAAAGGCACTGGGGTTACTATGTAATATCAATAATCCTAATTATAGGAATTGTATCAGGAGGAATTTTAACATATCATCATTATGATGAAAGAAAGACAAGGGTTGAAGAAACAGACCGGAAATTTAGAGAAAGTATGGCTAAAAACAACGAATTTCTTAAAGAAAGAGGTATTTTAGATGAAAATGGGAATTTAGTAAAAAATACAACGAAAGAAAAATCAACAACTAGGAAAACTACTAAAAAAACAACAAAGAAATCAGCAACTAAAACTGCAACAGAAAAAAATAACAAGAGCAAAAAAAGTACAAAAAGTGAAAAGAAAACGGAAATTACAACAAGTAAAATAAATTCGAAAGCGAAAAAAGTGAAGACTAAAGCTGAACTTCAAAAAGAATATGATACATTGAATAAGACACCACCACAACTTTTAAATACTTGTACATATTGTAAGGGGCTCAATTATAATAGTTGTTCTTACTGTTATTCAGGAAAGATAATAAATCCAAACTTTGATGCTGAACTTGATGAGTGGTCAGATAAAAAGGAAAAGCTTTTAATAGAAATTGGATGGGAAAAAAACAATGCTGAACAGCAGTGTCTTGATGATGAAATTGCTCTTAAGGAAAAATATAATTTATCGGACACAGGAAATAAAAGTAGTAAAATAACTAACAACAATAGTAATAATATAGGAAGTGCCTATAATTATAATACATATGGAGGAAGTGCATATAATTATAGCAATAATAGAGGAAGTACTACAAACAAACTAGAAAAAAAATCAAAGGTAATGTGTACGAGATGCTATGGTTCAGGTAAATGCCATACTTGCAATGGTAAAGGGTGGTTTAGAAGTAACTTGACATCTGATAAAATTGAATGTCCGAACTGTAACAGAACTGGTATATGTGCAGGCTGTAATGGTCTTGGTAAAAGATAGTAAAAAGGGAATAGATTAAAAATTTAAGGGACTGCTAATTGCAGTCCCATCTTTTGTTAAAAATCCAAAATGCCGTCCCCAGTTTTTTGACACCTAGCAGAGCTAGGTGGGTTTCCGCAGAACAACTCTCTGCCTTCCGCTGCCCAAAGGGAATTAGCTTGCGGCCTGACATAAGCTGAACAATGTAGGAATCCCGTTCAAAAAATGTAGGTTCAAAAATAAAAGGTCGCGTACATTTCAGATAATATATTTAAAATAATAATTTTGTAGGGATATAGGAATATTAAACAATAACCTTAATCATCCCTGCGAAATTATTATACAATATTATGTGATAAAAAGCAAGGGTTTATTCGTGAAAATTTACATTTCATTTACATTACAAAATTTTAAAAAATTTTAAAAAAATAATTTGAGTTTTTGGGTAAAATATATTATACTAAAGATAGGTAAAATATTTGTCAAAAAATAAAAAATTATAGTTGACAAAGGCATATATAAATGATAAAATTTTAAGGATATAAATATTGAGAAAGGAGAGTACAATTATGTTTAAACCTAAACAAATGACAATTTATAATTGCTTGTATTTTAGTCCTTCTCGTTTTATTTTCTCTTTTGATTTTATAAGGCAATAAAGGGTTTTTATTTGAATTCCTTTTATTGCCTTTTTTGCGAAAAGCAATAACATATAAGGAGGCGGCTTGTTTGTATAACAGAAAGGATTTGTTAGGCTTAAGAGATTTAAGTGCTGACGAAATAATGACTATACTTAATACTGCAAAGGAAATGAAAGAAAAAATTGACAATCCTGATTTGAGAACTAATATTCTTTCTAAAAGCAGTATCGTAACTCTTTTTTATGAAAACAGTACAAGAACTAAAATGTCATTTATGCTTGCTGGTGAGTATCAGGGAGCTATTGTTAAGGATTTAGGTGTGGCAACAAGTAGTGTATCAAAGGGCGAAAGTCTTATAGATACAGGTGTTACTCTTGACCAAATGGGTACTAATGTAATGATTATAAGACATCAGATGACAGGTGCTGCACATATTCTTGCTAAAAATGTTAAGGCTAGTGTTATAAATGCTGGTGATGGTTCAAATGAGCATCCTACTCAGGCACTTCTTGACTTATTTACTATTATGGAAAGAAAGGGTAGCTTTGAAGGCTTAAAAGTTGTTATTTTAGGTGATATTTCACATTCAAGAGTTGCTAGAAGTAATGCCTTTGGACTTACTAAACTTGGTGCTAAAGTTACTCTTGCTGGTCCTTCAACTCTTGTTAGCAGTTCAATGCAGAGTCTTGGCGTTAAGGTTAGTACTGATATTCCATCTGCTATTAGAGATGCTGATGTTGTTATGGGACTTAGAATACAGTTTGAAAGACAAAAGAATATGCCTTTTCCTAACTTAAGAGAGTATTCTAATCTCTTTGGCGTAAATGATGAAATATTAAAATATGCTAAAAAGGATGTTCTTGTTATGCATCCAGGTCCAGTAAATAGAGGTGTTGAACTTAGTACGGAAGTTATTGACGGTAAGCACTCAGTTATTAATGTTCAGGTTAAGAACGGAGTTGCTGTTAGAATGGCTGTATTAAAACTTTTAACAGAGGCTAACAGAAAGTAAGGGAGGGTTATTGATGAGTAGTATTTTAATTAAAAAGGGTAGACTTGTTGACCCTAAAAACAATGTAGATGCTATTAAGGATATACTTGTTGTTAATGATAAGGTTGCTAAAATTGAAGATTGTTTAAATGATAGTGCTGATAAGGTAATTGATGCTTCAGGTCTTGTTGTTATGCCTGGTTTAATTGACCTTCATGTTCATTTTAGAGAACCAGGTTATGAAAAAAAGGAAACTATAGCTACTGGTTCAAGAGCTGCAGCTATGGGTGGATTTACAACAGTTTGTGCTATGCCTAACACAAACCCTGTTACGGACAATGCTATTATGATTGAGTATGCTTTAAGTCCTAAGAGAAATGCTGTAATCAATGTACTTCCTATTGGAGCAATAACTAAGGGACAGAAAAGTGAGGAACTTGCTGACATTGGTCAAATGGCTGCGGCAGGTGCTTGTGCATTGTCAGAGGACGGTAGGTCTGTATATGACCCAGCTTTAATGAAAAATGCAATGAGATATTCTAAAATGTTTAATCTTCCTATATTTGACCATTGTGAAGAAATTACTCTTGCAAAAGGTTCAATGAATGCTGGTGATAGGGCATCTATTCTCGGTTTAAAGGGTATTGGTGATGATTCAGAAGAAATAATGGTATCAAGGGATATTATTCTTGCTAAGACTACAGGTGCTAAACTTCATATTTGCCATATTAGTACAGAGGGCAGCGTTGAGCAAGTAAAAAATGCTAAAGCAATGGGACTTCCTGTAACAGCAGAAGTTGCTCCACATCACTTTACTCTTTGTGATGAAGATATTAAGGATTATGATGCTAATTTTAAAATGAATCCACCTTTAAGAAGTCGTAAAGACCTTGAAGTTATTAGACAAGCTATAAAGGATAATATTATAGAAGTAATTGCTACTGACCACGCACCTCATCATATTGATGACAAAAATTGTGAATTTGAAAAGGCAGCAAACGGTATTATAGGACTTGAAACAAGTTTTGCTCTTTCTTACACAGAGCTTGTTGAAAGTGGGTTGATTTCGTTTAGTGAAATGTTAGCTAAAATGACATCAAACCCGGCAGATGTATTAGGTTGTGATAAAGGTCAGTTAAATATTGGTGCCACAGCGGATATAGCTATAGCTGATATAGATAATAAATATACTATAGATGTAAATTCAATGGTTTCTAAAGCTAAAAACACTCCTTTTGGCGGCAGAGAAGTAAAGGGTAAGATACTTTACACAATTTGTGGCGGCGAGGTTGTTGTAGATAATTGTAAATTAATTAAATAGGAGGAAAGAAATGATTATTGATAAGCTTATTGAAAAAATTAAGGCTACTGGTAATCCTACAGTTGTAGGCTTAGACCCTAGACTTAACTTTATTCCTAATTTCATTACTGAAAAATATTATGCAAAGTATGGTAATACTCCAAAGGCTGTAGCTAAGTCAATGTACAAATTTAATAAGTGTATTATTGATGGGGTATATGATATTGTGCCTGCTGTAAAGCCGCAGATTGCTATGTATGAAAGATATGGCATTGAAGGTTTGAAAGCTTATGACAAGACTTGTAAGTATGCTAAGAGAAAAGGACTTATTGTTATAGGTGATATTAAAAGAAGTGATATTGCTTCAACTGCTGAGGCATATTCTGACGGACATATTGGCAAAGTTAATATTAACGGTTGCGAATATGAAAGTTTTGCTCAGGATTTTATTACTTTAAATCCATACTTAGGTTCTGACTCTATTACTCCTTTCTTAAAAGATTGTGAGGCTTATGAAAAGGGATTGTTTGTACTTGCTAAGACCTCTAATCCTAATAGTGGTGAAATTCAGGATTTACTTGTTGACGGTACTCCTATTTATGAAAAGGTTGGTGCTCTTATTGAAAAGTGGGGCGAAAGCACAATAGGTCAGTATGGCTTTAGTTCTGTAGGTGCTGTAGTTGGTGCTACTCACCCAGCACAGGCTAAGAGATTGAGAGAAGTTATGCCTCATACATTCTTCCTTGTACCTGGTTATGGTGCACAGGGCGGTAAGGCTGAGGATTTGGCAGTTTGCTTTAATGAGGATGGATTAGGTGCTATTGTAAATTCATCAAGAGGTATTATTGCTGCACACACTAAGGACGAGTATAAGTCTTGTTACACAGATGAGAGAGATTTTGCTCTTGCTGCTAGACAGGCTTGTATAGATATGAAAAATGATTTAAGGAGATGTATTTAACCATGAAAAAAACCATTAAAGCTGAGTTAATACTTGAAAATGGCGTTAAATTTAAGGGTAATGCATTTGGCTATATTAAGGAAACTGTTGGCGAAGTTGTTTTTACAACTGGTATGACAGGTTATCAGGAAACTTTAACTGATCCTTCCTTTGCTGGTCAGATTGTAACAATGACTTATCCACTTATCGGTAACTATGGTATTAACCTTGAGGATATGGAAAGCAGAAAACCTTTCTTAAAGGGTTTTATTGTAAGAGAAAAATGTGATGTTCCTAATAACTGGAGATGTGAAATGGATCTCGAAGATTTCCTTTATCAGAATAAGATAATGGGTCTTGAGGGTATTGACACTAGAGCCCTTACAAGAGTTTTAAGAGATAACGGTACTATGAGAGGTATAATCACTACTAGAGTTGATGACCTTACTCCTAGCCAAATTAAGCAAAAGTTTGATACTTATACTAATGCTTATGCTGTTAAAGAAGTTACTATTGATGAGCCTTACACTATTAGCGGCTCTAGCACTCACCTTGCTGTATTAGATTGTGGTATTAAGCAGGGTATTTTAAGAGATTTAGCTAAGAGAGGCTGTAAGTTAAGTGTATTCCCAGCTTTTACATCAGCAGAAGAAATGCTTGCTGTTAATCCAGATGCTATTTTCTTAGGTAATGGACCTGGAGATCCAAAGGATATTCCTACAGTTATTGAAACTGTTAAGACTCTTATTGATTCAGGTATTCCTGTACTTGGTATTTGTCTTGGTCATCAGCTTATTAGTCTTGCTTTAGGCTGTAATACTAAGAGATTAAAATTTGGTCACCATGGCGGAAACCATCCAGTTAAGGACTTAAAGACAGGTAGAGTTTATATTACGAGCCAAAACCACGAGTTTGTTGTATGTGACTTAAATGATGATGTTGAGCCAACATTTATTAATGTAAATGATGGTAGTATTGAAGGTATCAGACATAAGACTAAGCCTATTTATTCAGTTCAGTTCCATCCTGAGGCTAGTCCTGGACCTCTTGATACACAAGTATTATTTGATAGATTTTTAAAGATTATTGAGGAGGTGAAGACTCATGCCTAAGGATAATTCCATAAAGAAGGTTTTAGTTATTGGTTCTGGTCCTATTGTTATCGGTCAGGCTGCAGAGTTTGACTACTCAGGTACTCAGGCTTGCCAGTCTCTTAAGGAAGAAGGCGTTGAAGTTGTTCTTGTAAACTCTAACCCTGCTACTATTATGACTGACCTTGGTATGGCACATTATACTTATATTGAGCCTCTTACTATAGATTTTATTGAAAAAGTTATTGCTAAAGAAAGACCAGACAGCATTATTGCTGGTATGGGTGGTCAGACAGGTCTTAACTTGAGCTGTGAGTTATATGATGCCGGTATTCTTGACAAGTACAATGTTAGAGTTATTGGTACATCTATTGACTCTATTAAAGAGGGTGAAGATAGAGATAGCTTTAAGCAGTTAATGGAAAGAACTAATCAGCCTATTGTTGAAAGTGATATTGTAACTGATGTTGAATCTGCTGTTGATTTTGCAAACAAAATTGGTTATCCAGTTATTGTAAGACCTGCTTATACGCTTGGTGGTACAGGTGGTGGTATTGCTGCTACTGAACTTGAATTAAGAGAAATTTGTACTCAAGGTTTACACCTTTCAAGAGTTGGTCAGGTACTTATTGAAAAGAGTATTGCTGGCTGGAAAGAAATTGAGTTTGAAGTAATGAGAGATGGTGCAGGTAACTGTATTACTGTTTGTAGTATGGAAAATGTTGACCCTGTTGGTGTACATACAGGCGATAGTATTGTAGTTGCACCAGCACAGACTTTATCAGACAGAGAATATCAGATGTTAAGAAGTGCTGCTATTAACATTATTAACTCTATTGAAATTAAGGGTGGTTGTAATGTACAGTTTGCATTAGACCCTAATAGCTATAACTATGCTGTTATTGAAATTAATCCTAGAGTTTCTCGTTCATCTGCTCTTGCATCTAAAGCGACAGGTTATCCTATTGCTAAGGTTGCTGCTAAAATTGCTTTAGGTTACAATCTTGATGAAATTAAAAATGCTGTAACTGGTAAGACATTTGCTTGTTTTGAGCCAACTATTGACTATGTTGTATTAAAATTCCCAAGATGGCCATTTGATAAGTTCTTTGGTGCTAAGAGAACTCTTGGTACAAAAATGATGGCAACTGGTGAAATTATGTCTATTGGCAAAAGTTTTGAGGCTGCTTTATTAAAGGGTATCCGTTCTCTTGAAATAGGTCAGTATGGACTTGAAAGAAAGAGTGCTAAGGGGCTTAGTCTTGATGAATTAAAGAAGAGAGTTGTTAAGCCAGATGATGAAAGATTATTCTACCTTGCTGAAATGTTAAGAAGAGGTTATAAGGTTGAAAAGGTTTGCCAGATTACTGGTATGGACTTATTCTTTATTCATAAGATTTACAAGATTGTTGAAATGGAAGAAACTCTCAAGAATATGAAGCTTGATGACTTTACAGAAGAAAACTTAAGATATTTTAAGGAAAAGGGATTCTCTGATAAGGCTATTAGCAAGTTTGTTGGTTGTATTCCACCTAGTATTTACGAATTAAGAAAGAAATGGAATATTATGCCTGTATTTAAGATGGTTGATACTTGTGCAGGTGAGTTTGAGGCTGTTACTCCTTACTATTATTCAAGTTATGATAGTGAAACTGAAGTTGTTGTAAGTAATAAGAAGAAAGTAATGGTTATTGGTTCAGGTCCTATTAGAATTGGTCAGGGTATTGAGTTTGATTATTGCTCAGTTCATTCAATTATGGCTTTAAAGAAAGCTGGTATTGAAACTATAATTGTTAATAATAATCCAGAAACTGTTTCTACAGACTTTGATACAGCAGATAAACTTTACTTTGAACCTCTTACAGAGGAAGATGTGTTAAATGTAGTTGAAACTGAAAAGCCAGACGGTGTTATTCTTCAGTTTGGTGGTCAGACTGCTATTAAACTTGCTAACTTCTTTGATGAAATGCACATTCCTATTTTAGGTACATTACCTAAGCATATTGATGAGGCAGAGGATAGAGAGAAGTTTGATGCTGTACTTGAAAAACTTGGTATTGCTAGACCAAAGGGTAAGGGTGTATTTAATCTTAAGGAAGGTATTGAGACTGCTGAAACTCTTGGTTATCCTGTACTTGTTAGACCTAGTTATGTATTAGGTGGTCAGGGTATGGAAATCACTCATAATGAAGAAGAACTTTCTCTTTATCTTAATGAGGCTTTTGAAAGAGATAGCAAGAACCCAGTTCTTATTGATAGATATTTAAGTGGTAGAGAAATAGAAGTTGATGCTATTTGTGATGGTACTGATGTATTTATACCTGGTATTATGGAGCATCTTGAAAGAGCCGGTGTTCACTCTGGTGATAGTATTTCAATTTATCCACCACAGCATATTTCTGATGACATTAAGGAGCAAATTCTTGATGTAACAAAGAAACTTTCTATTGCTCTTAATGTAATAGGTATGGTTAATATTCAGTTTATAGAGTTTAAGGGTGAACTTAACATTATTGAAGTAAACCCTCGTTCTTCAAGAACTGTACCTTATATTACTAAGGTTACAGGTGTACCTGTTATTGATGTAGCCACTAGAGTTATGCTTGGCGACAAACTTGCTGATATGGGTTATAAGACTGGTATTGGTTCTGAACCTGATGTTGTTGCTGTTAAGGTGCCAGTATTCTCAACTGAAAAACTTCCACAGGTTGAAGTTAGTTTAGGACCTGAAATGAGATCTACAGGTGAAGTTTTGGGTGTAGGAAAAAATCTTGAAAATGCACTTTATAAGGGATTTATTGCTGCTGGTATGACAGTCCCTACAGCAGGCAGCACTATTCTTGCAACTATTTCTAGCAAGGA
This sequence comes from uncultured Eubacterium sp., assembly GCA_900543365.1. Taxonomy (GTDB): domain Bacteria; phylum Bacillota; class Clostridia; order Lachnospirales; family CAG-274; genus Gallispira. Next base: position 12,472 of record UQRG01000005.1, read on the forward strand.
CCACGATGAGTTTGTTAAACTTGCTAAGAAGTGTGTTGAACTTGGCTGTAATTTCCTTGCTACTAAGGGTACAGCTAAGGCTTTAAATGACAACGGTATTAAGTGTAAGGTTGTTAAGAAGATTAGTGAAGGTGTTCCAAATATTATTGACACTATTAGAAGTGGTGTTGTTGATTTAGCTGTTGATATTCCTAAAAAGGCTAATGATACACATTCAGATGGATTTAAGATTAGAAGAACTGCTGTTGAAAGTGATGTAACTCTTATTACTGCTATGGATACATTTGCTGCTATGGTTGATGTTATGGGTAAGGATATTGACCAGAGCAAACTTGATATATTTGATATTAATAGAGATATGAGAAAAGAACAGCAGTAAAATTTTATTAAATGTTATAAAAAAGGTGATGTATTTTAATGTTACATCACCTTTTGTTATATAAATATTTTTTACTTATAATATGTACTGTGATAATAGTGTAGCTATTAGCAATGATTTTTATCTTTATACCATTAACTTTGATATAGTAATTTTTACCTTGCCTGTATATATGACAATTTTTATAATTTTATATTTAAAATATTCAAATATAAAACATTGACTAAATTCTAATTATTTTTTATTCTATCTATTTCCATTTTGATTGTATGTATTTTATTGATATTGTAAATTAATATTTATCTATCATTCAAATTTTAATCATATTTAAATAATATTTTATTATATATGTTACCTAATCTAACTTATATTTGTTAATATAATACATTATAAACTATCATCAATTTCAATGCTAACAAATTCATCAGTAACAGGGTGTTTAAATTCCAATTTACAAGCACAAAGTGCAGGTGTAACATCTCTTTTATGCTTAAATTGTTTATTATATTTAACATCACCCCAAAGAGGTGCATTTATAGAAGCAAATTGTACCCTTATTTGATGGTGTCTACCAGTTTTTAAATTAATTTCAACTTTATTTACATTATCTCTTTTTTCTATAAGTTTATAATCCAGAATAGCGATTTTACTACCAGCAGTGCCTTTATTTACAACTTTTGAAATATTAAGTCTGCTGTTTTTCATTATGTAACTTTCAATATGTCCGCTATCTTCAACATTGCCACAAACTAGGGCGTGATATACTTTAGTTATAGTATGTTCTTGTACCATTTCAGTAAGCTTATGTGCAGTATTTTTATCTTTTGCAAATAATACTAAACCTTTAACGGGTCTATCAAGTCTAGTTAATATATATACCTCATTTTTTGTATGTTCTTTTGCCTCATCACTTAAACTTTTAACTCCGCTTTGGTCTGGCTGTGAAGGTTGCCCAGCTTCTTTATAAGCTATTAATATATATTTATCTTCAAATAATATTTTCATAAATTCACCTCATTTTTACTTTAATAAAATCATAATTGAAAAGTAAAACAATGTCAATATTTCAATTAAAATTTTTTTATATATGGTGATTGCTTCGACAAATAAGCAATGGTAAAAATATTATACTAGCTTATGTAAGGAGGTTAAAACAAATGACAAGGAAAATAAGGGAGTGGGCAAAAAGCTATAGGCTGACTTATGGTGTTATAGCCTTTATGCTAGGGCGTTTGGATTTTTTTGGTGTAGTCAATCCTATTATTATTGGTTATGCCTCTGTATTTTGTTATAAATCGGGATTTTATACAATAATTATATCATCAATACTTGGTTTATTAACGGTTACAGGTGATATGTACATATCCAGATATATTATTGCACTATTAATAATGAGTGTTTTTCATATATTAGGAACTGATAAATATAAACAAGGCTATACAGCCGGTTTAGCAATTCTTACTGGTGGACTAATGTTTGCTATGTATTATGATTTTTCGCTGTTTTTTGCAATGATGTCGGTGGTGGAAGCAGTTTTAGCAGTTGCTCTCAATACTATTCTGCGTGAAAATATTGGATTTCTCAATATTATTGATGTAGAAGCCAACCAAACTGAAGAATATCCTAAAGAGGTTCAAAGAATTGTTGGGGAAAGGTTGAAAACTGTTGCTGCTGCCTTTGAAAGAGTATCTAAAAGTTGCCAGAGAGCCTATCAAGCTGTTGTACCTGATAACAGTGATGAAGAAAAGCGAGAAATATTTGATAAAATAACAGAACTTAGCTGTAAGGGTTGTGCTAATGTGGAAAACTGTTGGCATAAAAATTGTGTAAATACTTATAAATCAATTTATAAAGCAATAGGTATTTGGCTTGAAAGGGGAGATATAAGCAAAGATGCCTTAAGCGATTCCTTTATTTCAGAATGTAGCAGATGGAATAAAATTGTTACTTCTGCTAATGGATATATACAAATGTACAGAGAACAAGCTATATGGAGAGAGCGAATAAGAAGTGTAAAATTGCTGGCAGTTCAGCAATTATCTGACGCAAGCAGAGTAATTGAGGGATTGATGGAGGAAGTTACACAAAATATGAACATAGACAGAGAATTGAGTACCAAAATTTACAAGGGGCTTACTAAAAAAATGGTACAAAGCGCTGTTGCTCTTTATATTAATAATAGGCTGGAAATTTATATTACATTAAAAAATTGTCATAATTGTAATAGTTGCAATAAAAATATAATGCCTAGATTAAGAGAAATACTTGATATGGACTTTGTCAATGTTAATAATAACTGTGTTATTGAAAACAAAACTTGTGTTTTACACCTTGTTGAAAAACCAAGACTAAGGCTAAATATTTATTCTAATGGAGTGCATAAGGAAAATAGTGAGATTTCTGGGGATAGTTATACATATTTGCAACTTGATAAGGGTAAATATTTGCTAGCCCTTGCTGATGGTATGGGGAGTGGTGAGCTGGCGAGAGAGGAAAGTGCTGCATCTATTGAAATGTATGAGGATTTTGCATCAGCAGGATTTAATAGAGAAACTATTTTAGAGGCTATTAATTCTGTTCTTCTTCTTGATGAAGGTAGAGAGTGTTTTTCTACTCTTGATATTTGTACAGTAGACCTGTATAGTGGTGAAGCTGAGTTTATTAAAATAGGAGCTGTTTCTACATTTATAGCTAGAGGAAGAAATGTAGAAGTTCTTAGTTCATCATCTTTGCCAGTGGGGATATTAGGCAAAGTAGATAGAGAGGTTTTTAATAAAACTCTTGCAAAAGGTGACATAATTGTTATGCTTACAGATGGTGTAATTGATTCAAGGGGTGGTTCTATAAGGAGAGAAGATTGGATTAAAGATACTGTCAAAGAAAGGAAAGATAACAATCCAAAGCATATTGTTGAAGATTTGCTTAATAAGGCAAAGGAAAATTATAATGGAAATATTAAAGATGATATGACCGTCCTTGTGGCTGTAGTTGTGTAAAAAATTAGGCTGTAACAATTAACATAAAATTTAATTGTTACAGCCGATTTATTAGATTAATCCTCGTCAAAATGAAGTACACCAATAAATGGTAAATTTCTGTATCTTTGAGCATAGTCAAGACCATAGCCTACAATAAATTCATCAGGAATATCAAAGCCTGTCCAATCAACATTTACTTCAAATTCTCGTCTTTCAGGCTTATCAAATAAAGTACAGAGTTTAATAGATTTTGGCTTTTTACTTTTTAAGTATTCAATAAGATAATGGAGAGTTCTACCACTATCAATAATATCTTCTACAATAAGTATATTTTCACCTTCGATAGGGTCATCTAAGTCCTTTAAAATCTGAATATTACCACTTGATTCAGTACTATTACCATAGCTTGAAACAGCCATAAAGTCAAACTTAACTGGTAAATCAAGGTTTTTAACAAGGTCAACCATAAACATAACAGCACCTTTAAGCACACATATAGTTTTAACTTCTTCACCGTCGTATGACTCTGTAATTTCCTTTGCTATTTCTGTAATTCTGGCTTTTAATGTTTCTTCTGAAATAAGCGTTGTAACTCTTTCTTTCATGTTAAACCTCCCATAAGTTTAAATATATAATATTTTTACTTTCTTGATTTGCTTTAAAATAGGCTGATGTTTTCATATCTTTTATCCAAATAACATCATTACCTTGAACAAGAAGTGGAATAGTATCTCTTTTGCTTAAAGGTATTTTTTCATCAATAAATAATTTCTTTATTGATTTTGAGCCTTTATATAGTTTTATTTTATCACCAGTTTGTCTTGCTCTGACAAATAAATTCATATTATTTATTTTATCATAATCTAATGGAATAGTACAGACATTTTTACTATTTTTGACTAGTTTTCTTTTAGAAATACAAATACCTAAACCAATATTATTTAAAGTATATTCTTTTTCTAATTTTATATTATATGAAAAAGCTTTTCTATCTATTGTCTTGAAAAAATAAATGCTATTATGTTCTCTAATTGCCCTTAAGTTATTAGGGAGTTCAATAATCTTTCCACTTTCTTTATTAATAAGAGATAAAACATTTTCAACATTCTCATAGGATATATCGTGTAAATCGGCTGAATATTCAACAAAACCTAATCGTATAACTCGTCTTTGTATTACTTTATCATAGTTTTTTAATTTGTTTATATCTATTCTTTTAGGTTCAATTTCGCAAGCATTATATGCCTTTTTTGCTTCTTTATTCATATAGCTGTCTTCATCAGCCATAAGTTCAGCAGTACGAGCCATAGTTACAGCTATATTTTCATTAAAGTTCTTTTGTATTTCAGGAATAATATTAAGCCTTATTTTATTTCTTGTATATTCTTCAATAGCATTTGTAGAGTCTGTACAAAATTTAAGTCCTTTTCTGTTGCAGTATTCTTCAATTTCTGCTCTGGATATATTAATAAGTGGTCTTATAATTCTATCTCTTGATGCTGATATACCACCTAGGCCTTTAATTCCTGTACCTCTGAAAAAACGCATAAGCATAGTTTCACAATTATCATTTAGGTTATGAGCAACAGCAATTTTACCATTTTTGCCTGCAACTGAATAAAAGGCATCATATCTTAATTTCCTGCCCATTTCTTCAACTGTAAGTCCTTTTTCTTTAGCCATTTTTTCGACTTCATAGCTAAAAACTTTAATATTGTTACCATATTGTTTTGCTAGATTTACAACATAATTTTCATCTCTTTTGGCTTCTTCTCCTCGTATATTGTGGTTAATGTGTATAATGGTAATGTTGAGTTTATATTCCATTTTTAGAGTGTTGAGAATATCTGTTAGACAAACAGAGTCTGCACCTCCTGAAACACCTATTACAACATTATCGCCAAAGGAGAGCATATTATATTTTTTTATTGTAGCTATAACCTTATTTAGCATTGTTTTTCTCCTTGTGTAAAGATAGCATATAAATTAAAAAATCCTCAAAACTTTAGTTTTGAGGATTGATACGGAGTAAGAGAGATTTGAACTCTCGCGCCGCGTAAACGACCTACTCCCTTAGCAGGGGAGCCCCTTCAGCCACTTGGGTATTACTCCATAAGACGATATATTGTGTTGTTATTTACAACACTTCATAAGTATATCATACAATGAATAGTTTTGTCAAGACTTTTTTAAAAAAATACAAAAAAAATTAAACCAGATATTAAACTAATAAGCCAGCCACAAAAAACATCATAAGGGTAATGAACACCTGTCATTATTCTTGATAAACCTGTAAAAAACGCAAAGACAATTAGAAATGGAACTAAAATAGGGCAAACAAGTAAATAGCTTAGAGATATTATCATAGAACTACAAGCGTGATTACTAGGAAAAGAGCCACTGTTTTTATGATTAACAAGTTTTTTGACATCATTTCTATTAAAAGGTCTAGGTTTGTTTAGTAGCTTTCTTATTGTTGAGTTAAAAATAAGGGTGAAGAAAGGAACAGCTATTATTTTAGCCATTCCAACACCACATTTTAAATACAAAGCTATTATACCCAAAACATATATAATTATAAATGCTGGTTTAGAAAATTTTGATATAAATATAGCAGAATTTTCAGCCCATTTATTATTAATTGTGTAAAAATATATTTTGTCAAAAAGCCAATTATTCATTCCAAATACCATCAAATACAAATGTTGCAGGACCAGTCATATAAACATGGTTGTCTTTTTCACTCCACTCAATAGTAAGGTTACCGCCTAAAAGTTTAACAGTAACAGGTACTCTAGGGCATTTACCAAGTAAGTTAGCAGCAACGACAGTTGCACAAGTACCAGTGCCACAAGCCCAAGTTTCTCCAGCACCTCGTTCCCAAACTCTCATATTAAGATGAGTTTCATCTACAAATTCAACAAACTCAACATTTGTCTTTCTAGGGAAAGCAGGATTAGTTTCAAGACTTGGACCGTAGTAATCAACAGCAAAGTCCTTAACAGGAGTGTCAACAAATGTAACAGCGTGAGGGTTACCCATTGATACACAAGTAAAATCAAAGTCTTTGCCTTGAGAATTAAGTTTTAAGTCCATAACAGCCTTAAATCCAGCAACCTTAGACTCCTTAGCTTCGCCATTAACAGGAACTTCACTAGGCTCTAAAATAGGCTCTCCCATATCAACTGTAAGCATTTCAGCTTCTCCATATTCATTAAGTTTAACTTCAATAACTTTGATACCAGCAAGAGTTTCAAGTCTAATAGGATTCTTTTTAACAATATTTCTGTCATAAACATAACGACCTACACATCTTGATGCATTACCACACATTTCAGCCTCAGAACCATCTGAATTAAACATTCTCATTTTGCAATCTGCAACATTAGGGTCACTTGGAGGACAAATAAGAACAAGTCCGTCTGAGCCAATACCAAAGTGTCTATCACTCATAGCTTGTGCTAATTTATTAGGGTCAACAACTCTTTCTTCAAAACAATTTATATAAACATAGTCATTGCCACAACCGTGCATTTTTGTAAATTTCATTGTAATATCACTCTCCTGTGTTTTATTTCTTTTATATAAAGATAACACAAAATTAGGTATAGTTCAAGAAAAATATTATAAAGGGTTTTGAAAATAAAAAAATAGTTGTTTTATCAAATTTAGTCATATTTTAAATTATTATATAGTATTAGCTTAAAATTTATATAAAAATGACATAAAATTTTTGTGCAATATTTATAAAATGACAAAAAAACTGTTTGACTTTTGTTGTTAATTGTGTTATTCTTTAAATACAGTGAGTAATGGATAGTTGTTTGCTGTGAATAATTTTTATTTTTTATTTTTTTAGGAGGAACTGTTAAATGAAGCAAGGAACAGTTAAGTGGTTTAACGCTGAGAAGGGTTTTGGTTTTATTTCAACTGAAGACGGTAACGATGTATTCGTTCATTTCTCTGCTATCCAGTCAGAAGGCTACAAGACATTAGATGAGGGTCAGAAGGTTGAATTTGACATCGTTGACGGTGCAAAGGGTCCTCAGGCTGCAAATGTAGTTCGTTTATAATCAGTAGTTAATATTTAATGTAGATTTTTATATTTATATAGATTTTTATTTTATTTTTAAATTTTGGTTATAACAAAAGGAGCTGTTTTTTTAGCTCCTTTTTTCGTTATTGTTATATTTTGTTTTTTATATAAACTTTTAAGTTATCATTTCCAAATAGAGAATATGATTTATTGGAAAAATTTACTTTTATAGAATCATTACCAGTATTTATTATTCCTGAAATAAGATGATTATACCAAACAATATTAATTGTCATTTTGTTTGGTACTATTAATAACCATACACTCTACAATTGTAAAATTTTACAGCAAGTCCAGATATATCTACACAGCTGTCAATATTGTTTTTTTTGATTTCAGTATAAAGAATATTCTTTTAAATTCACATTTAGCAACTCTTTAATTGACCTTATTATATATTGAGGATAGTCTACAAAAACATCGACCAATATCATCTCTTTAACTTTTACAGGGTCAGCAGAAATATTTGAAGTAGTATTATTATTTTTAACTTGCTCAACAACAGTAGAGTAATTTGTGCCTCTTATAGTTATATGCCAATAGATGTTATTATATTTGCGTTATATTAGTTATTTTTTTCTTCGTGATATTCCTTTTCAGTATTTACATTCCAAATATTATCTTTATCTTTTCTGCCAGTAATAATATTATTAACAGCTTCAAAAGCTGTTACCATACTATGATCCATATTATTGTATCTATGCTGACCATTTCTACCTACACAGTAAAGGTTATCAAAAGTATTAATATAGTCAATAAGTTTATCAATATCATTATATGTATCAAAGTATGCAGGATAAGCCTTTTTAACTCTTTCTCTATGAGCGTCCATTACTTCATCAGCTGTTGAAAGTACACCCATTTTAACAAGCTCATTTGATGCAAGTTTAATAGCTTCATCGTCAGTTAAATTCCAGAAGCTATCGCCTTCGTTACAGAAATATTCAAGACCAATCCATACTGTATCATCTGGCTTTTCAACCATATAAGGTGACCAGTTGTTAAATATCTGAATTCTACCTAACTTAACACCAACATCTTGAACATAAATCCAACAATCTGGAACAATATTATTAAGAGTTTTAATATCTGTCTTATTAACAAGGTTTAATTTTTTTGCAAGTATACCAATAGTAACAAAGTCACGATAAGGTAAGCCCTTTGCAATATCAAGTTCTTCCTTAGGAATAATATCACTCATACCGTTAGCAAGGTCTTTAAGTGGCATTGAAGAAATAAAAATATCACCTGTCATTGTTTCAGTTTTACCGTCCTTAACATATTCAACGGAAACAATTTTGTTGTTTTCAGCATTAATTTTGTTTACAGAGGCATTTTTTATAATTGTACCACCCATATTTTCAATTTCTGCCGCAGCAGTTTCCCAAAGCTGACCAGGTCCATATTTAGGATAAATAAATTCCTCAATAAGAGATGTTTCAACCTTTCTGTTTTTGCTAGGGAAGATTTTAGAAATCATATCCTTTAATACAGCAACAATAGAAAGTCCCTTTACTCTTTGAGAACCCCAGTCTGCAGAAATTTCTCTAGGGTGTCTGCCCCATAACTTTTCTGTATAACCTTCAAAGAACATTGAGTAGAGAACTCTACCAAAACGGTTAATATAGAAATTTTCAAGGCAATCTTCTTTTTTCTTAAATAACATAGCTTTAATATAACTAAAGCCAGCCTTTAATGTTCTGAAAAATCCCATATTAACAAGTGTCTGCATTTTTAATGTAACAGGGTAGTCAAAAAACTTTTTAAGATAGTATATTCTTGAAACTCTGTGTCTTTTAAGCATAACTCTATCTTCTTTTTCAGGGTCAGGACCACCAGGTGTAAGAGCTTTTTCTCTACCAAGTTTTTTGTCATCATAAGAAGGAGAACCCTGCATAGGAACAAGGTCTGTCCACCATTTCATAACATTTTCGTCTTTTGAGAAAAATCTGTGACCACCAATATCCATTCTGTTGCCTTTGTAGCGAACGGTTCTTGATATACCACCTATAGCATCACTTTCTTCTAATATAGTGACCTTTGCATCCTTATCCTTTTTTAAAAGCTCATAGGCTGCTGTAAGTCCAGCAGGACCTGCACCTATAATAATAACATTTTTCATTTTTAGACTTCCTCCTGTTTATTTGTAAAGTAATATTTTTCTTGCTAAATAATTGTAAACAAGTACAATAGCAGATACAATTATTTTAGCAGCGTATTTATTGATTATTTTTATAAATAGCATCATTAACAATATGTTTAAGAAATAGCCGATTATACCAATAATAGTGTAGGCTGTAAATTCTGCTGTAGTGTTTTTTACAACAGCTTCTTCTGTAAAAACAAATTTTTTGGAAAGAATGAAATTTGTTATAAGTCCCATTATAAAACCAGCTGTTGTAGCTAATACAACACTTAATTTTGTATCAGGCAAAATAAGGCTGACTATAACAAAAAGCATATAATCAACAACAAATGCTATGCCACCAACAAATGCGTAGCGAAAAAATTTGATTAAACCATTTTCAGTAGGTTTAAAGAAAATACTGTTAAAGTCCAGCTTCAGTGCAAGCTGAAAAAGTTCTTTCATATATATCCCTCTTTTTACAATATTATTTTAATTATAACATAATTCAATTAAAAAGAAAAGACCATATTTTTTACTATAACCAGAATTGTATTGCTGTAGCTATTTTCCAATATATTTCTGGATTATTATCTACAGGACCGTATGCTGTAACACCTATAGTGATTAAAAATGCAATGATTATAGTGTATGTAAAGCAAATTGGCATAGCATAATTTAATAATTTGTTATAACTCTTTTCACTATACTTGGTATAGAGAGCAAATAATGTAACTATGGCAGAAAGAGAGAACAACCAAATAAAGTCAAGAGAATATCTTGGTAAAATACCACCCATTAATCCGTCAGCTACGGCAATTAATAAACCAAATACTGCAAAAAGAATAGTAACACTAAATATTTTGTGCTCCTTTAAAGTAGCTTTTACCTTTGGTATAAATAAAATAAGCCAAACAATTGGTTGAAGGAATAATAAACCACCATACATACTTTCTATATAGTTTGAACCCATAAAGTTTGAATCTGTTGCTGTACTAATAATGTATGGGAATATACCTTTAATATTTAACGGCTGTAAAATGTAGAGGAATATACCTTGTGGTATTCTTCCTAAACAAATACCTCTTGATGTTAAGTCGTTTGTAGTAAGATTATAAGTTGCACCAAAATCAGTTGGAGAACCAAATCTTGCATAGTTGTAATGGAACATAAAAAGTGCAAATACAGCTATTGGTACTACAAAAAGCAATGTATTGGCAATGCTTGACTTTGAAAATAGTTTTCTATCTTTAAATACAGTATTCCAAAATATAGGAATAGCTGTAAATATAACTAAAAGAAGTTGTGGTCTACAGCCTGCAATAAGTGCCATACATATTGAGCCTATTAATAGCTTTGGCTTGTTTAATGTGTAATCGTTATTGTTCTCTTTAAAGGCAGTCAACCAACAGAAAAGGCCGCTTATTGCAAATGTAAGTCCTGTAAATATTGGCAATGAATACATATCAGGCCAAACCATTAAAAATGCTGTGCCTATACCATTTGTAAATATTGTTGTGGCAATAAGATATATAAGTAATGGTATTGACTTTTTATCAGACTTAAATTTCATTGCTAGAGCATATATGAGCAAATAACTCATTATTACAAATATAGGAATTATTGTCATTATGCAGGCAAAAGGACTAATATCTGTGTCAGCAAATATCTTAGCAGGTATATTGAATATAAGGGCAGGCACTATGCCAAAGTATACATAATATTTGCCTTCGTAATAAGCGTGGTCCCAATTAACTGACGCATCAACACTTTCTCTAGCTGCCGGGTCATAAGGGTTTTCAAGTTCTGATAACTTTGGGTCAACATCAGCATTGATGTAGTAATGACCGTCAATTATAGCATCAGCCAATTCGTTGTACTGGTTTTGCCAGCTAACTGTGTTGTAAACATACATTGGATTTATATGACCGGCTGTCATCATTACTGCTATTTGCAAAGCAATTAAAACAGGTATAAGAATTCTTTGCTTACTGCTTTTTATATTTAATTGATAGTTATAAAATTTTGATTTTGGTCTTATTATATATAAAATACCTACAGCGACAAGTATTACGATTACCCTTATTAAGCTAAAGTGAAAAGGAACACTTTTGTTTAGTGTAATAGAATTAATAACTAATTCCTTATTTTTAACACCTCTAAATTCAATACTCATATTTTTAGTTTCACCTTTTAAATTAAGAGGAATATATTTAGTTTTTTCAATGGTAGATACAATACTTCTTTCTGGCATATTTATACCATTGCTGTTGCCGTAATCATCAGCATTTACTTTGACTTTTAATAGAGTGTTTTTTTTGTTCTCTTTAATAGAATTGTAATCTGTACCATTACTTATAAAAGTGTTTTGGGCATCTATGTAAACATTTTTTATTTCTTTATTAATGTTATAAAATCTAATTGTGCCGTTATCTTCGGTAAATTTAAAATGGGAATCCTCCAAAACATTTATATTTCCATCTAACATACAATTTTCTAAATTTATAGGCTCATAGCCCATAGTTGTAAAAAACCTAAAGTTAAATACAAATATTTCAGCAACAATTACTATTAACAATGTTAATATAATAATAAGGCTCTTGTTTTTTGTGTTATTGTTAGTTTTGTTGTTTTTTTGTTTCATTTATGCCACCTCTTTGTTAATCTTTTACATAAGTAGTTTATATTAATATTATATTTATGTCAAGAAATAAGTTAAGAAATAAGTTAATTCATTTTATATTTGCATTTTAACAAGATTTAATATATAATTATAAAGAATTAAATATTTTATGCGTTGTATCCGATTTTATGTTAAAAGCTTCTCTACTTTTAATATTTTAGGAACAGCAGCAAGGAGGATTTATTATGACACAACAGAGAGAAAAAACTCGTAGTTTGGTGGAAATGGCACTTTTTATGGCTATTATTGTAGTATTATCAATTACGCCCTTAGGTTATATTCCACTTGGTTTTATGAATGCAACTACTGTTCACATTCCAGTTATTATTGCAGGCATAGTTTTAGGCTGGAAAAAAGGTGCTTTTTGTGGTTTTGTATTTGGTCTGACAAGTTTTATAAATGCAACATTTAGAAGTGCTAGTGTGTTGTCATTCCTTTTCACACCATTTAGACCTTTTGGTAATGGTTGGAGTCTTGTTATTGCCTTTGTGCCTAGAATATTAATTGGCGTTGTTGCCTTTTTTGTTTTTAAGGCTTTATTTAATATTACTAAGAAAAAGAGTATTTCTATGTTTTTAGCTGGTGTAGCTGGTTCAATGACAAATACTGTTTTAGTAATGGGTATGGCTTATTTGTTCTTTGCTGAGCCTTATGCTAATGCAACTAATATTACTGTTGAGGGTGTGTTAAAGGCTGTTGCAACTGTTATGGTTATAAATGGTGTACCAGAGGCTGTTATTGCTGGTATAATAGCATCTGCTGTGTGTGCTTCATTAATGGCGGCATTTAAAAATAGACTTAATTAATTGTTGAGGAAATAAATATGATATTAGCAATAGATATTGGAAATACAAATATTGTAATTGGCTGTATTACTAATGGCAATGTTGATTTTATGGCTAGACTTTCTACTAACAGAATAAAAACAGAGGATGAGTATGGTGTTGAAATAATGAATGTACTTAAACTTTACAATGTTGATAGAAGAAAGTTTGAAGGTGGTATTATATCATCAGTTGTACCACCTGTACTTACTGTTATTAAATTGGCTGTTAAAAAAGTAATTGGTCTCGAACCTTTAGTAGTTGGACCTGGAATTAAAACAGGTCTTAATATACTTATGGACGACCCTGGTACTGTTGGTAGTGATAGAATTGTTAGTGCTGTAGCTGCTCTTACTATGTACAAGCCACCTATATTAATTGTGGATATGGGTACGGCTACAACTATTGATACTGTTGATGCAAAGGGTAATTATATAGGTGGTTGTATTATGCCTGGTGTAGGTATAAGTTTACAGGCTCTTTCATCAAGAACTGCCCAGTTGCCAGCTATTAGCTTTGAAAAGCCTAAAAAAGCTATTGGTAAAAATACTATCGATTGTATGAAAAGTGGTGTAGTCTTTGGCACTGCAGGTATGATTGATGGCTGTGTTGAAAGAATAGAAAATGAACTTGGTCAAAAGTGTAAGGTTGTTATTACTGGTGGCTTAGGTAAAAATTTTGCAGAAATATGTAAGGGTGATTATGTTTATGATGAAAAACTTCTGCTTAAGGGTTTGTCTATAATTTATAATAAAAATAAGGTTAAATAATATTTTGCTTGGAGGCATATTATGGATGTTTTAAATGAGGCTGTAGGTCTTGCTGATGAAATAGCTAATGTAATTAAAAATAGTCAGATTTATAAAGATTATCACAAGTCATTTGATAAAATTAAAAACGAGGCTGAAATTATGGAAAAAATAAAACAGCTTAAAATAAAACATTTGAACTATGCTAATGAAAGATTAAATGGTATTGAGGATTTTAACAAGGAAAAATATATTTCTCAAGAATTTTATAAAGTTATGTTAAACAAAGATGTTAGAATTTATTTTACAAATGAAGCTAAGCTTATTAAGCTAATTACAGATGTTTATTCAAGAGTAGCTGAAAATTGCTCTTTAAATGTATTTATGTAGGAGAACTTATGGAAGGTTATATTAAATCTGGCAGTGCTAATATATATTATGCTATTTATGGTGAAGAAAACATAGAACCTTTAGTTCTTCTTCACGGGAATGGCGAAAGTGGTCAGCATTTTAAAAAAATTGTACCACTTCTTGCTGATAAGTATAAGGTAGTTACTATTGACAGCAGAGGTCACGGTAAGTCTGATTTTGGTGGAAATCAACTATCTCTTGGCACTATGGCTGTAGATTTGGTAAATGTTATTGAAGAACTTAAACTTGGTAAGGTTAATATTGTAGGGTTTAGCGATGGTGCAAATATTGCTATGCTTACAGCTATAAAAAATAGTGATATTGTTAAAAAAGCTATTTTTGTTGGTGGCAATTATAATTTTTGGGGGTTAAAGCCTTTTACCGGTCTTTTAATTGCCATTGGTTATTTTTTCAGTGTGGCTGGTGCTTTCTTTGATTCAAGAAATAAGTTTAATAAAGAATATTTTTCTCTTATGCTTAAAGAACCAGCTCTTAAAAAAAATACTCTTAAGTATATAAAAGCACCAATTCTTGTTGTAAATGGTAACAAAGATATGATTAAAATAAGCCACGCTAAGACTATGGCTGACACTATTCCTAATGGCAAATTAAAAATTGTAAATGGTGACCATTTTTGGATATATAGAAATCCTCAAGAGGCATCTAGCATTATCAAAGAGTTTATAGGTTAATATTATAAAAAATCGGTACAGTAATATGTGCCGTTTTTTTTGTAAAAAATAGTTGTAACTACTGACATCACAACCATAGTATGGTAATATATTGTTGTAACAAATAATATTACAACAAAAGGAGATATTATTATGAACAAAATTGTAGAAGAACTTAAAAAGACTAATGTATTTTATGTAGCAACTGTTAATGGTGACCAGCCGAGAGTTCGCCCTTTTTCAAGTGTAACTGAAATTGATGGTGCAGTTTATATTTGTACTAACAATACTAAGGACTGCTATGTTCAATTAATAGCTAATCCTAATGTTGAAATATGTGGTATGAATGGCGATGGTTCTTGGATTAGAGTTACTGGTAAGGCTGTAAGAGATGACAGAGATGAGGCGAGAAAGGCTATGTTAGATGACCCAACAGGTCCTAGCAATTTATATACTTTAGGTGATGGTATTTTTGAGGTATTTCGTATTGATGATGCTGTTTGCACTAAGTATTCATTTACAGAAGAACCAGTTGTTATTAAGTAATTAATGAGGTGAAATTATGAGAGCTGAGGAAATACTTTTAACTTTGCAAAAAGATATTCATACTGTAATTATGGCAACAAATGATGATAATAATAATCCAGTTACTTGTGCTATTGATATTATGCTTTATGAAAATAATAAGCTGTATTTCCTTACAGCTCGCGGAAAAGCCTTTTATAACCGTTTAATGAAAAATAAATTTGTTGCATTAACTGGTTTAAAGGGTGAAAGCACAATGAATTCTGTTACTATTAGTTTGCAGGGAAAAGTAAAAAATATTGGAAGCAATAAATTAGATAAAATATTTATAATGAATCCATATATGGCAGAAATTTATTCTAGTGAAAAATCTAGAAATGTTTTGGAAGTTTTTGAAATATATGACTTTACTGGTGAATATTTTGATTTGAGCCAAAAGCCAATTTATCGTGAAAGTTTTGCCGTAGATAATGATATTATATTTTTAAATGGTTATTTCATAACAGATAAATGTGTTGGCTGTAGTGTTTGCTGTGATAGTTGTCCTCAAAATTGTATTGACTTTTCTCGTATACCTTTTGTTATTAAACAGGAACATTGTCTTCATTGTGGAAAATGTGCAGAGGTTTGTCCTTATAATGCCGTGAAAAGAAAATAAGTAATCTTTTTTATGCCTTTTGACTAAATGTTGAAAGGTTTTTTTGTGCAAAAAAACACTTGACAATTCAATATTACAAGTGTAATATATAGTATACTACAGCTGTAATATTAAATTTTAGGAGTGATTTTATGAAAAAATTAATTAGTATTTTATTGTGTTCAGTTTTTGCTTTTTTACTTTTTGGGTGTACTGAAAAAGGCATAGAACCTAATTCTGAAAGTGTTGATTACAGTAGCGAGTTTAGTGGTATTAATGGTTGTGCTGTGTTTTATAATTATAATGAAAAGAAATACAGTTTTTACAATGAACAACAATGTAACACTAGATATTCACCTTGCTCAACATTTAAAATAATATCAGTACTTGAAGGTTTAAAGAACAATGTTGTTACATCGGAAAGTTCAACTATGAATTACAATGGTTCCAAATATTATTTTGATACTTGGAACAAAAATCTTAATTTAAAAGAGGCTTTTCAGACATCATGTGTATGGTATTTTAGGCAGGTTAATGATGGCATAGGTCAAGATAATATGAAAAAAGCTTTAAACGAATTAAATTATGGGAATTGTGATGTTAGTCAATGGCAAGGAAGTGGTATGAATGATACACCAGATACAAATGGTTTTTGGTTAGGGTCTTCATTGGAAATATCTCCTGTTGAAATGGTGAATGTTATTGCTGATATTTTTGAAGGAAAAACCGACTATAATCAAGAGTATATAGATATATTAAAAGATGTTATGAAAAGTGATGTAGAAGGTGTATATGGTAAAACTGGTACAGGTAGAGATAATACAGCTTGGTATACAGGTTTTTATGAAAATGAAAATGGCAAAATATATTTTGCAGTTCATCTTGATAATAAGACAGGTAAGAGTATAACTAGTGCCGATGCAAAGGATATAGTAAATAAAATAATTAATAACAAATATAAACAAGAATATTGACAGTATATTTTTTCAGTTGTATAATATATTACAAATGTAATATAAGGTGGTGTTATTATGAATAATTTGCCACAAATTTCTGAGGCAGAATATGAAGTAATGAAAGTAATATGGAATAAATATCCTATAAGTACAAATGAAATTGTTGAAGAAATTACAAAGTCTAAGGAGTGGAATGTTCGTACAGTTCATACTCTTATAGCTAGGCTTGATAAAAAAGGTGCAATTAGTCATAAAAAAGATGGTAGAATATATATATATTCTCCTGTTGTTAATAAAAAGGATTATTTAAAATATGAAAGTAAGTCTTTTTTAAATAAATTTTATAACGGTGCTGTTAATAAACTGGTTATGAATTTTATTGAAAATGATATGCTTTCATCAGCAGAAATAGATGAACTTAAGAAAATTTTAGGTGATAAATAGTATGTTTATATATCATTTTTTTATAGGAAATATATTTATTTCTATTGCTATTGTTATTAGTATTTTATTTAAAAATATTTTTGAGAATAAATTAAGTGCAAAGTTTAATTGTGTTTTTTGGTTGCCGATTATTATTTTAATGTTTATACCCTTTGTTCCCAGTATTAATGTTGTTATAGTAGATAGTCCAAATATAAACAGTGCAGTTCAAAATAAAGTATTAACTAATATTAGTAATTATGGTGCTGAAAATGATTTGTTTGTTTCTGTGTATAGCAATAATTTTTGGCTTTATATTTATATAATAGGTGTTGTTTTGAGTTTTATTTTTGGTTTAATTGGTATATTTAGATTAAAAACAATGGCTAAAATAAAAAGAGAAAGTTATATATTTGAGTATTTATGTCATACTGTTAATGTTAAAGCTGGTTTATATGTTAGTAAATGTGTAGTTACACCTATGTCATATGGTATTTTTAAACCGGTTGTTATACTTCCAATGGTTGATTATAATAATCAAAAGTTTAAACATATTATATTACACGAACTTATACATCATAAGCATAAAGATATAATTATTAATTATGTTTTATGTTTAGTTACTATTCTTTATTGGTTTAATCCTTTTATATATATTATGGTTAATAAAATAAGGCTTGATATGGAAATATATTGCGACAATAGTGCTATTAAATATATTGGTAGCAATATTGAATATGGTAAAACTCTTTTATGCCTTGCAGAAAAAAGTCCACAACCTATAATAGCAAATTATATGTCTGGAAGTAAAAATAATTTAAAGAAAAGGATTATTAGAATAGCAATGTTTGATAGAAAAACCTCTAAATTTATTAGTAAAAGTGTATTTATGTTTATATTAGGGATTTCTATTGTTTTTTCTGTTTTTGTTAATTCTTATGGCTATACAATTTCTGATAATTCACCTAATATTGCTGGTTATAGTGTTGACTTAAGTAAATATTATGGTGATAATAATGGTTGTTTTGTTTTATATAATATAGAAGATAATGCTTATACTATATATAATAAAACTATGTCAGTTAAGAGAGTAGCTCCAAACTCTACTTATAAGATAGCTATTGCTTTAAATGGTCTTGAAAAAGGTATTATAACACCTGAAAATAATGTAATAAAGTGGAATGGTGAAAATAATTATTTTGAACAGTGGAATAAGGACCAAAATCTGAATACAGCTATGAAAGATAGTGTTAATTGGTATTTTAAAAATATTGATAGTCATTTTTCTAAAAGAGAAATAAAAGAATTTTTAAATACTGTAAAATATGGCAATAGTTTTGTAGGCTATGATAAGGAAAATTATTGGCTTGAAAATACATTAAAAATTTCAACTGTTGAACAGGTTGAGTTTTTAATGTATACACTAATAAATTTGGTTTTAATGACGAAAATATAAAAGCTGTTATTAATTCAATAAAGTTAGGTGATAATTATTATGGAAAAACCGGAACTGGAATGGTAGATGGTAAAGTTGTAAGTGGTTGGTTTGAAGGTATAATAATTAAAAATGGTAAAACTTATGTGTTTGCCTCTAGAATAGATGGCAATGATAATGCAACTGGTGCTAAAGCTAAGAATATAACTGAAAATATTTTAAGTGAATATTTGTAATTAAAATGCCTATTTATAACTTTTTGTTTGAATGGGCATTTTTTGTGTACTATATGTTGAAAATAGAATAGGGGAGTGGTATAATTGTGCGTGGTAAATTTAATGTATATAAAAACTCTGTTATTTTATAATCTTTAATTTAAGGAGGATAATATGAATGATAATATAATAATAAGAAAATATGAGCCAAAGGATATTGAGTCAATGGTGCATATATGGAATGAAGTTGTTGAGGAAGGTGTTGCTTTTCCTCAAGAAGAATTTTTAACAAATGAAAGTGGTGCAGATTTTTTTGCTGAGCAAAGCTATTGTGGTGTTGCAGAGGATATATATACAGGTGTTGTTTTAGGTTTATACATACTTCACCCTAATAATATTGGCAGATGTGGTCATATATGTAATGCTAGTTATGCTGTAGC
>UQRG01000006.1 GCA_900543365.1 uncultured Eubacterium sp.
TAAAACCAGTTTCTAATTTGAAACTGGGTTTATCGACAATCTGAAAGCAGCTGATCGTTAGCTGCTTTTTTCTATTTTATATAAAAATTATTGACAATTATGTTAATATACCGTAAAATTATAGGTATCTAGGGTAGTATACCCAATTAAATGCCTATAGGTATAAGGAGGAATTTTTTATGAAGAAACTTTTGTCAATGTTAGCTATAACAGCATTATCGGCTATGATGTTTGTTGGTTGTGGCTCAACTGCTGACAGTGCAAACAAAACAGACAATTCCAAATCAAGTGTAGAGGGTACAGCTATGGATACACCTGTTGATATTGGAATTATTCAGCTTACTGAACATCCAGCTCTTGATTCATCAAAAGAGGGATTTATTGCTGCTCTTTCTCAGGCAGGATATAAAGATGGTGATAAGGTTAATATTGAAGTTCAGAATGCTCAGGGTGACCAGTCAAATTTAAAAACTATTTCACAGAAATTTGTTTCTGATGGTAAGGATTTAATTTTAGCTATTGCCACACCTTCAGCACAAGCTATAGCAACAGAAACTAAGGATATTCCTATTTTAGTTACTGCTGTTACTGACCCGGCTGAATCAGGACTTGTTGAATCTAATGACAAACCTAACTGTAATGTTTCAGGAACATCTGACCTTACTCCTGTTAATGACCAGATTAGCTTACTTACATCACTTTTACCAGATACTAAGAAGATTACTATTATGTATTGTTCCGGTGAGCAGAACTCACTTATTCAAGCTGATATGGCTGAGGAGGCTGCTAAGGCTTTAGGTCTTGAAGTTGAAAGAAAGACTGTTACATCAACTAACGATGTTGCTCAGGTTACTCAGTCTGTTATTGGTACTTGTGATGCTGTTTATATTCCTACAGATAATGTACTTGCATCAAGTATGCCTTTAGTTACAAGTATTACAAACCCTGCAGGCTTACCTGTTATTGTTGGTGAAACTGGTATGGTTAATGGTGGTGGACTTGCTTCTGTTGCTATTGATTATACAGAATTAGGTAAACTTACTGGTAATATGGCAGTTCAGCTTATTGAGGGGGCTGATATTAAGACAATGCCTATTCAGTATACTAAAAATCCACAGCTTGTTATTAATGAAACTGCTGCTGCTGAGTTAGGTATTACTATTCCTGATGATATTAAGGCAAAATCAAAAGTTGTAAATACAACTGCTGAGTAAATATAATTTTTTTAATAGGGTGCTTGATAAAAGTATGTAAGCACCCTTGAATTTTTATAAATAGTATAGGCAAGAGATATTTTCTAAAATAATGATTTTTTGCCTATGCTATTTACATACATTTAGATAAGGAGTTAATTAAAAATGGAATTTATTATTGGTGCTGTTGCCCAAGGTCTTCTTTGGGCTGTTATGGCAATAGGTGTTTATATTACATATAGAATACTTGATATTGCTGATCTTACAGCAGAGGGTTGTTTTACTCTTGGAGCAGGTATTACTTGTAAACTTATTACAATTGGTCTAAATCCTTTTGTTTCAACACTTATTGCTCTTGTTGGTGGGCTTTTAGCTGGTCTTGTAACTGGTATTCTTCATACTAAACTTAAAATACCAGCACTTCTTGCAGGTATTCTTACTATGACTGGTTTATGGTCAATTAATTTAAGAGTTATGGGACAGGCCAATATACCTCTTTTAAGGAAAACTACAATTATTACTATGCTTGAAGATTTAGGTATGGCTAAGAATTCTGCTGCAATTATTGCAGGACTTATACTTACTTTTGTTGTGATTATTTTTCTTTGGTGGTTTTTTAATACAGAACTTGGTTATTCATTAAGAGCCACAGGTAACAACAAAAATATGATTAGGGCAAATGGTGTAAATACTGACAATGCGACTATTCTTGGTATTATGCTTGGTAATGGTCTTATTGCACTTTCGGCTTCTCTTGTATCACAGTTTAATAGCTTTGCAGATATTCAGATGGGTGTAGGTACTATTGTTATTGGTCTTGCATCAGTTATTATTGGTGAAGTAGTGTTTGGTAACAGAACTATACTTCGTTCACTTATTGCAGTTGCATTAGGCTCAGTTTTATACAGAATAATTATTGCTATTGTTTTAAAGTTAGGTTTAAAAGCAGACGATATGAAGCTTATTAGCTCAATATTACTTGCTGTTGCACTTTGTTTCCCAACTGTTAGAAATATTGCAACAAAGAATTTAAAGAACTCAGTTAAAAAGGGAGGCAGTGTAAATGCTTAAATTAATAGATGTTCATCAGAAATTTGAAATTGGAACAGTAAATGAAAAACATGTATTACACGGCATTAATCTTAATGTTAATGAGGGTGACTTTATTACTATTATTGGTGGTAATGGTGCCGGCAAGTCAACTATGCTTAATGCTATTTCTGGTTCTAATGCTATTACAAGTGGTAAAATTATTATTGATGATATAGATTTAACAAAATCTCCTGAACATAAAAGAGCAAAATATATTGGTAGAGTATTTCAGGATACAAGAATGGGTACAGCTTCTGACCTTTCTATTGAAGAAAATTTGGCAATTGCTTATAGACGAGGAAAGTCTAGGACATTAAGGTTTGGAATTACAAGAGAAGAAAAGGAAATGTATAAAAAAATACTTGCTGAGCTTGATTTAGGTCTTGATAAAAGATTAAAAGATAAAACCAGATACCTTTCAGGCGGTCAAAGACAAGCTTTAACATTACTTATGGCAACTTTCCATCATCCAAAGCTTTTGCTTTTAGATGAGCATACAGCTGCTCTTGACCCTAAAACAGCTAAAAAGGTTCTTGACCTTACTGTTAAATTTGTAGGAGAAAATAACCTTACGGCTCTTATGGTAACTCATAATATGAAAGATGCCCTTAGAATAGGCAATAGAATTATTATGCTTCATAAGGGTCAAATAATTCTTGATATATCAGGTGAAGAAAAGAAGAAACTTGATGTTCCAGACCTCCTTGCTATGTTTGAAAAGGCTAGTGGTGAGGAAATTAATAACGATAGAATGTTATTAAATTAGTATAAATTAATGTTTATGAAAGAATATAATTCTCTCATAAACATTAATTTTTTTATTAAGAAACGTTGAACTATATTAATTATAAATTGTTTATTAATAATTGTTTATATTTAAGAATTATTTAAAAATTGTTTTTTCTTATGAATATTAATTTACTTTCTAAAATTTCCTTGAATTTCTCTTACATCATTTACAATTACAAAAGCATTTTCATCAATATCTGCAACAATTTCTTTCAATTTATTTATTTCTCTAGTTGCCACAACAATAAGCAACATACCCTTATTTTCTTTTGTATACATACCCTTACAGTCTATATAAGTAGCACCTCTTGACAGTTGGGCTGTTAATGTAAGACCTATAGCAGTACAGTTAGAGGATGTTATAAAAACAGCTTTAGCAAAGTCCAAACCCTCTAATACAATATTTATAGTCTTTCCCATTATATATATTGCAACAATTGCATAAAGTGCAGGAGTAATACCAAGAGCAAATATACCTGTCACAACAATAATTATATCAAGTATAAGCATAAGTCTAGCTGTTGGAATATGAGGGCGAAAATGGTGTAGTATTACAGCAAATAGGTCACTTCCACCAGTTGTTGTATTTCCTTTTAATACTAGTCCTACACCTGCACCGTTTAATAGTCCACCAAAAATAGAAGCAAGTATAATGTCAGTTTTTATTTCAGGTATAAAGGCTGTTATTTCTAACATAAATGATAATAATATTGTAGCTATAAGTGTATCTCTTACAAATGCAAAGCCTTTTATTTTTATGGCAAATATAAATAGGGGAATGTTAACAAGTATATTTGTTAAAGAAAGAGGAATATTAAAAAGCTGTTTAAATATAATACCTATACCAGTTGCTCCTCCAATTACAATAGCATAAGGTTCTAAAAATTGAGTTAATGATATTGACATAATAAAAATACCTAATAGTATAATTAACCATTTTTTCATTATTTTCTCCTTATAAATATAATTCTTGTTTTAGTTTACCCATTAAAATTGTTCTTATTTTACAAATATGTATCAAAACAGGGAAATTTAAAAATTTTTCTTGACTAAATAGCAAATTTACACTATAATAGGACTAGTGCTTGATTTGACTTTAAGTAAAATATAAATTTGTTAATAAGGAGGTGCTTTGAAGATGAAGATGACATACCAGCCAAAGAAGAGACAGAGAAGTAAGGTTCACGGTTTCAGAAAGAGAATGAGTACTGCTAACGGTAGAAAAGTAATACTTGCTAGACGTAAAAAAGGCAGAAAGGTTTTATCTGCATAATTCAAAGCCCGCTTTTTAAGTGGGCTTTATTTGTAGAATGTAATATATGGCATAAATTGCTATATAGGTATTACCATTTAATACTAAGCTATAAAGCAGAGGGGGATAAATATGCTGTTTACACAATCCCTTAAAAAAAATTATCAGTTCAGATATGTATATAACAGAGGTCGTTCTATAGCTAATAGATTACTTGTTATGTATTCAATTAAAAATGGAACAGTAGGCAACAGATATGGTATTTCTGTTAGTAAGAAAGTTGGTAATTCTGTTGTTAGAAGTAGAGTCACAAGACTTTTAAGAGAAAGTTATAGATTGTCTGAAGAAAATATTGTACAGGGCTATGACATTGTGGTTATAGCAAGAGGTTCGGCTAAAGATGCCAACTATAAAGAAATCGAAAGTGCATTATTGCATTTATTAAAGAAACAGAGATTACTAAAGTCGGATAAAAATGATTGATATTTAGTTTTTAAATAAAAAAGAAGGTATTGATGTCATTGTGAAGAAAATAGCACTGTTTTTAATAGGCTTTTATAGAAAATATATTACGCCATTTACACCTAGGAGTTGTAGATTTGTTCCTACTTGCTCCGCCTATGCCTATGAGGCGATTGAGAAGTACGGCTGTTGGGAAGGTGGTTATTTGGCTGTAAGAAGATTATTGAAATGTCACCCATTTCATAAGGGTGGATATGATCCCGTACCATAAAGGAGGATATAACATTGTTGCTAAATTTATTAGCTGTTTCCAGAGATGTAATGAAAGATCCTGGTGTTATTGTTGGACCTATAGCTTGGATTTTAGGTCATGTTATTAACTTTTTCTTTAACATTATCTATAGTTTAGGTATTCACAACAATTCACTTGGTATATCTATTATTTTGTTAACTATTTTTACTCGTTGTCTTTTAGTTCCACTTTCTTATAAGCAACAAAAGTCAATGTTTAAAATGCAGGCACTTTCGCCTGAACTTAAGAAAATTCAGGAAAAATATAAGGACAATAGGTCTGACCCTGAAATTCAGAGAAAGATGCAGATGGAAACACAAAAGCTTTACAGAGAAAATAATGTAAGTCCATTTAGTGGTTGTTTACCTATGATTATTCAGCTTCCTATTTTTCTTGGACTTTATCACGTAATGCAGAACCCATTTAAGTATATTGATGTTATTAATGATGTATACACTCAGTTATCAACTATTGTACTTACAGCAGCTCAGTCTAATTCTACTGTTACTGACCTTGTAAGCAATTTTGCAAACTTAGGCAAGATTACTAGTGGTGGTGTTGATGTTAATATATTTAATAGAATTATAAACATTTTAGGACCTAATGAAGTAGGTCAGTTAAAGACTGCTATTGCTTCTGCTGATTTTGATTCAGTATGTGCCGCTAAGGACTCTATTGAATACTTTATTGGTCTCAATCTTACGGAAACTGTAGGATATGCTTTAACTCCAAAGCTTATTATTCCTTTCCTTTCAGGTCTTACAACATTCCTTTCTTCTTGGTTAATGACTAGAAGAAATAATAATGTTCCTATTGACCCAGCTATGAAGTCACAGCAGAAAATTATGAATATTACTATGCCTTTAATGATGGCTTGGATTACTATATCACTTCCTGGTGGTATTGGTGTGTATTGGATTGTATCTAATATATTCCAGCTTTGCCAGCAGTTCTTCCTTAATAAACATTTTGAAAAGACTGGTGCAGCTAATGTAATTGTACCAAAGGAGAAGAAAAGTAAAAAAGGAGGCAGAAGATAATGAAGCAGATTGAAATGACAGGAAAGACTATTAATGAGGCTGTAGATAATGCTTGTACTAAATTAGGTGTTAGTATTCTTGATGTTGATTACAAGGTTATTGATGAGCCTACCAAGGGTTTTCTAGGTATTGGTGCTAAGCCTGCTAAAGTTCTTGTTACTGTTATTGGTAGTGATGAACCAGAGATTAAGTCAGAACCTAATACAAAAGTAAATTCAGAGAATATGCCAGAGCCTAATACAAAAGTGAATCCAGAGGATATGCCAGAATCTAAGGTTGAAAAAATAAAAGCAGAGCCTAAGATAGAAAAAACTACTAATGTAGTTGTTGAAGAAAAAATTGAAGAAATAGTTGAAGTTTCTGATGAAGAACCTGTTGAAAATGAGTCTGTAAGAGCAAGTCTTACTGATGAAGATAAGAATAATATACTTGCTATTGCTACAGGCTTTTTAACTGAAGTTTTTGAACAAATGAATATGTCAGTTGAGTTAAATGCTTCATTTAAGGATAACAAGCATATTGTTATTGATATGAATGGTGATGATATGGGAACTATTATTGGTAAGAGAGGTCAAACTCTTGATAGTATCCAATATTTAACTAACCTTGTTGTAAACAAGGGTGAGTACCCTTATATGAATATTACTCTTGATACAGAGGATTATAGAGCTAAAAGACAAAAAACTCTTGAACAGCTTGCTTTTAATCTTGCAAAGAAGGCTAAACACAATAGAAGAAATATTACTCTTGAGCCTATGAATCCTTATGAAAGAAGAATTATTCACGCAACACTTCAAAATGACAGATATGTTACTACATACAGTGAAGGTACAGAGCCTTACAGATATGTTGTAATTGCTTTAAAGAATAATTATTCAAGTAGAAGAAATTATAATAACTAAATTAATTAAGGGCATAGGCTATAAAACCTGTGCCTTTTTTGGAGGTTGAATTATGCTTAAAGTAAATATTGATGATACAATAGCTGCCATATCTACTGCCACTGGCAATGGCGGTATAGGCATTGTTCGCCTTAGCGGAAGTGATGCCTTAAGTGTTGCTGATAAGGTTTTTGTATCACATAAGGGAAAAATATTAAGTAATCAAGAAAGCCATACAATTCATTTTGGCAATATTATCTGTGATGGAAAGATTATTGACGAAGTCTTAGTTTCTATAATGAAAGCTCCTAACACTTATACTCGTGAAGATGTTGTGGAAATTAATACTCACGGAGGCTATAGAGCTGTTACTGCTGTTTTAAATGCAGTTATTAAAAATGGTGCAAGAATGGCTGAACCTGGTGAATTTACAAAAAGAGCTTTCTTAAATGGTAGAATAGACCTTACTCAAGCAGAAGCTGTTATTGACATTATAAACGCAAAAACAGATGCAAGTCGTGAGGCTGCTATGCTTAGGCTTGAAGGTAGACTTTCTAAACAAATACATCAGATTAGAGAAGATATACTTATGATGCTAGCTCATATTGAAGCTGGCATAGACTATCCTGAACACGATGATGAAACTATGACTTACAATATGGTAGCAGAAAATACTAAAAAGGCTTTAACTGCTGTTGAAAAACTTATTAAGTCTGCTGACACAGGAAAGATTTATAAAGAGGGTATTAAGACTGTTATTTTAGGCAGACCTAATGTTGGCAAATCCTCTCTTTTAAATGCTATGCTTGAAGAAGATAGGGCTATTGTAACAGATATTCCTGGCACAACAAGAGATAGTCTTGAAGAAATGCTTAATGTTAATGGTATTCCTCTGAACATTATTGATACAGCAGGTATAAGAACAACTGATGATATCATTGAACAAATTGGTGTTGAAAAGTCAAAGAGTCTTGCAGAACAGGCAGACTTGATACTTCTTATGTTTGACGGAAGCAGAAAACTTTCTGATGAAGATATTGAGCTTGTTGAACTTGTTAAAAATAAGAAAACGATTACGCTTGTTAATAAATTAGATTTGGAGCAGAAAATAGATTTAAAGGTAATTGAACATTTAGAGCCTATTAATATTTCTGTTAAGTCTGATATGGGTATAAATGACATTTATGAAAAAATAAGGGAAATGTTTGCTTTTGGTGATATTAATATTAACAATGAAGTTTTAATATCAGGAGAAAGGAATAAAGAAAGCCTTATTAAGGCTCATAATTATCTTAAAAATGTTATGGAAACTGTTGAAAACAGAATGCCAGAAGATTTTATTTCTATGGATTTGACAGAGGCTTACAGTGCTTTAGGTGAAATTACTGGCGAAGCTTTGGAAGAAGATATTATTGATAAAATATTTAGTGAATTTTGTTTAGGTAAGTAGGTATTACAATAAAAATGGTGTAGAAGATTTTATTCTACACCATTTTTATATGAATTAATAAATAAATTATAAATTTATATGATATAAAACTCGTTAAAAAATTTATATAAAACTTGTAAAATTTTTTATTAAAAACTATTGACAAAGTTTGGAGGGTGTGGTATATTATATTTAAAGTTAGCACTCAGCATAAATGAGTGCTAACAGATAAAAGGATAAATTAATATCTTTTATTTGAGAGGTGATAATGTGAAG
Source organism: uncultured Eubacterium sp. (assembly GCA_900543365.1). Classification (GTDB taxonomy): domain Bacteria; phylum Bacillota; class Clostridia; order Lachnospirales; family CAG-274; genus Gallispira. The sequence continues at coordinate 8,707 of UQRG01000006.1, forward strand.
CTTAATGATAGAAAAATAAAAATATTGGAAGCTATTATCACTGACTATGTTGCTACGGCAGAGCCTGTTGGCTCTCGAACTATTGCTAAAAGGTATGATTTAGGTATTTCACCTGCCACCATTCGTAATGAAATGAGTGACCTTGAAGAATTGGGACTTATTGAACAGCCCCATACTTCAGCAGGAAGAATACCTTCTCAAATGGGCTATAGAATGTATGTTGACAATATGATGCACAAAAGAGTCCTAACAAGTGAAGAAGTTGAATTTCTTAAAAATGCAATTTCTCTAAATGTTGACCGAATTGAGTATCTTATGCAACAGACGGCTAAAGCACTTTCAATGCTTACTAACTATACTACTATAGTTACTGAGCCTAAAAGTACTAGAGTAAAAATAAAACATATTCAGCTTGTGCCTATTGATAATAATACAGTTGCTGCAGTTGTTGTAACTGATAGTAAAGCTATTAAAAATCATATTATAAAGGCAAATTCAATACCTGATATGGAGGGTCTTTATAATATATCAAATGAAATAAATAATATTATAATTGACTATGCTTTAGATGATATTGATGCAGAAGCAACTACTAAACTTATAAATAAGTTTAGCGATTATCAGGAACTTATTGCTAAAGTATTTAAGGCTATTGTTTCAACGGTTCAACAGGAAGAAGATACACATCTTTATACAAGTGGTGTTAAAAATCTTCTGGGTTTTCCGGAATTTAGTGATATTCAGAAGGCAAGAAATATTTTTCAAGCCTTTGAAGAAAAAGATATGCTCATAACCCTTTTAGGTAAGGGTGATGATACAACTGCTGATAAAATTCAAATTTTAATTGGTGGTGAAAACAAAATGGAGGAGTTGAAGGATTGCAGTATTGTCAAGGCAAACTATAGGTTTGGCAGCAATTCAGTAGGGAAAATAGGCATTATTGGCCCTACAAGAATGAATTATTCACAGACGGTATCTGTACTAGATGAAATTGTTAAAAAGCTTGACACTATGATTGATGCTATGCTTGACAATGGAGATGATGGAGGCTATGATGGATAGTAATTTGGATAAAGAAAAAATGGAAGAAACTGTTGAAAATGCAGAAGAAGTAAAAGAGGAAACAGTGGAAACTGTTGAAGAAGTAAAAGAAGAGGCTACTGAAACTGATGAAAAAACTCAAGAGGAAACTCTTGAAGAAAAGCTTGTTAAAGCAGAAGAACAGGTTAAGGAAGCACAGGATAAGTGGTTAAGACAGCTTGCTGAATTTGAAAACTTTAGAAAAAGAACAAATCAAGAAAAGCAAGGTATGTATAATAACGGTGTAAGAGATACTATTGAGAAGTTCTTGCCAGTTGTTGATAACTTTGAAAGAGCTGTTGCGGCTACTGAAGATAAAGAAAGCAGCACTTATAAGGGTATTGAAATGATATTAAAGCAGATGCTTGATGTAATGAAAGCAATAGGTGTTGAAGAAATACCTGCTGAGGGTGAACTTTTTGACCCTAATGTTCACGCTGCTGTAATGCATATTGAAGATGAAAGCTGTGATGATAATGTTGTTGTGGAGGTATTCCAAAAGGGATATAAGCACGGTGACAAAGTAATCAGACCTGCTATGGTTAAAGTTGCTAATTAGTAATCATTAACAACAATTTTCAGAGGTATATCCTCTGTTGACATATAAAAAAGTGGTATATTTTGAATTAAAAAAGGAGAGAGAATAATGGGAAAGATTATTGGTATTGATTTAGGTACAACAAATTCATGTGTAGCTGTTATGGAAGGTGGTCAGCCAACTGTTATTACTAATGCAGAGGGCGAAAGAACTACTCCTTCTATTGTAGGTTTTACAAAGAGTGGTGAAAGATTAGTAGGTGAAACTGCTAAGCGTCAGGCTGTTACTAATGTAGATGGTACAGTTATTTCTATTAAAAGACATATGGGTGAAGATTACAAGTTTAATAATGATGGTAAGCAGTATTCACCACAGGAAATTTCAGCAATGATTCTTCAGAAGTTAAAGAAAGATGCTGAAGCTTATATTGGTGAATCTGTAACTGAGGCTGTTATTACAGTTCCAGCATACTTTACAGATGCTCAGAGACAGGCAACAAAGGATGCTGGTAAGATTGCCGGTCTTGATGTTAAGAGAATTATTAACGAGCCAACTGCTGCAGCTTTAGCTTATGGTCTTGATAATGAGCAGGAACAGACTATTATGGTTTATGACCTTGGTGGTGGTACATTTGATGTATCTATTATTGAGATTGGTGATGGTGTTATTGAAGTTCTTGCTACAAGTGGTAACAATCACTTAGGTGGTGATGACTTTGATAAGAGAATTATTGATTATTTAGTAAGTGATTTTAAGGCCAAGGAAGGAATTGACCTTTCAACTGATAAGATGGCTATGCAGAGATTAAAGGAAGCTGCTGAAAAGGCTAAGAAAGAATTGTCTTCAGCTACAACATCTAATATTAATATTCCTTATATTACTGTTGGTGCTGATGGTCCTAAGCATCTTGATGTAACATTATCAAGAGCTAAGTTTAATGAGCTTACTCACGACCTTGTTGAGGCTACCTTAGTTCCAGTTCAGACTGCATTAAAAGATGCTGATATGTCAGCTAGTGAACTTTCTAAGGTATTACTTGTTGGTGGTTCTACAAGAATTCCAGCTGTACAGGAAGAAGTTCAGAAGATTACTGGCAAGGAACCATTTAAGGGCATTAACCCAGATGAGTGTGTTGCTGTTGGTGCATCTATTCAGGGTGGTAAGTTAGCTGGTGAAGCTGGTTCAGGTGATATACTTCTTCTTGATGTAACTCCTCTTACATTAGGTATTGAAACTGCTGGTGGTGTTGCTACAGCTTTAATTCCAAGAAATACTACTATTCCAGTAAATAAGAAACAGATTTTCTCAACTTATGAGGATAACCAGACTGCTGTTGATATTAACATTGTTCAAGGTGAAAGACCAATGGCTAAGGACAACAAGAGTTTAGGTAGATTCCGTCTTGATGGTATTGCTCCAGCTCCAAGAGGCATCCCTCAGATTGAGGTTTCATTTGATATTGATGCTAATGGTATTGTTAAGGTTAATGCTAAGGATTTAGGTACTGGTAAGGAACAGGATATTACAATTACATCTTCAACTAACCTTTCTGATGATGAAATTGATAAGGCTGTTAAGGAAGCTGAACAGTACGCAGAGCAGGATGCTAAGAGAAAGGAAGCTGTTGACACTAAAAATCAAGCAGACAGCTTAATTTTCCAGACTGAAAAGCTTTTAACTGATATGGGTGACAAGATTAGTGCTGAGGATAAGGCTAAACTTGAAGGTGAAGTTGCTAACTTAAAGAAGGTAAATGATGGTCTTGTAGCTGAAAATATGAGTGAAACTGATGTTGCTACATTAAAGACTGCTTGTGAAACTTTAAACAAGGTAGTTCAGGAATTCTCAACTAAGATGTATGAGGCTGCTCAAGCTGCAGGCGTTGACCCTAATGCTCAGGGTGCTGCTGGTGGTGCTGGTGCTGATGATGACATCATTGATGGTTAATTAGAATTTAAATATATATAGAGAGTCAGAGCTACTGCCCTGACTCTTTGTTATGCATTTTGTTGAGAAATAAAGAGGTGAAATTATGGCTTCCAAAAGAGATTACTATGAGGTTCTTGGCATAAGCAAAGGAGCTTCAGATACAGAAATTAAAAAAGCATATAGAAAAATGGCTAAGAAGTACCATCCTGATGCCAATCCTGATAATAAAGAGGCTGAAGCTAAGTTTAAAGAGGTTAACGAGGCATATGAGGTATTAAGTGACCCTCAAAAGAAAGCTGCTTATGACCAGTATGGTCATTCTGCCTTTGAACAAGGTGGTATGGGCGGAGGCGGCTTTAGTGGTGGCTTTAGCGGTATGGATATGGGTGACATATTTGGCAACATATTTGGTGAAGGCGGTTTTGGTGGCTTTGGTGACATATTTGGTGGAGGTAGCTCTCGTAGGAGAGGTCCTCAGCGTGGTTCAGACTTACAGATGAATTTAACTATTTCATTTGAGGAGTCAATGTTTGGTTGCACAAAGGATATTACAGTTAATGTAAGTGAACCTTGCCCAGACTGTAAGGGTAGTGGTGCTAAGGCTGGTACTACTGCTGAAACTTGTCCTTATTGTCACGGTACAGGTCAAGAAAAGGTTACTACAAGAACACCTTTTGGTATGGCTCAGACAGTTAGAAGTTGTTCTCATTGTGGTGGCGAAGGTAAGATTATTAAGGAAAAGTGTCCTCGTTGTGGTGGCAAAGGCAATGTAAATGTTAGAAAAACTGTTAAAGTTGATATTCCTAAGGGTATTGCTCACGGTCAGTCAATTAGAAAGAGAGGACTTGGCGGTGCTGGTGTAAGAGGTGGCGAAAATGGTGATTTATTTGTTCAAATTCTTGTTACACCTAGTAAGCAGTTCCAAAGACAGGGTAATGACCTTTACACAGAGGTAGCTATTGATATAGTTCAGGCATCTTTAGGTGCAGAGATAACAATACCGACTATTGATGGTGAAGAAAAGTATACTATTAAACCGGGTACTCAGCCTAATACAAAAATTACAATAAGGGGTAAGGGTGCTTATAATGTAAGGAATGAGAGAGCTAGAGGCAATCTTATTGTTACATTAAAGGTTGTTGTTCCTACAGAATTAAAGAAAGACCAGAAAGAGCTTCTTGAAAAACTTGGTGATAGCTTTAATGGAACAACTCATAAGAAAAAAGGATTTTTTAGCAAATAATTTTTAATTTGGGCAACTTATGTTGCCCATTTTTATATTAAAAAAACTTGACATATTTTATATATTAATATAAACTATAATTAAATGTAATTTTTTGGTGAAAAGGGGTTATTTAAAATGGATAAAATAGCGGTTTTAATACCTTGTTATAATGAAAGTAAAACAATTAAAAAAGTTGTTGAAGATTTCAAAAGAGTATTGCCAGAAGCAACTATATATGTTTATGATAACAATTCAACTGATGGTACTGATGAAATAGCTAGAGCTGCTGGTGCTGTCGTTAGATATGAACATCAGCAAGGTAAAGGTAATGTTATAAGAAGAATGTTTAGAGAAATTGATGCTCATTGCTATGTTATGACAGATGGTGATGATACTTATCCTGTAGAACCTGTACCAGAAATGGTAAGAGAAGTTTTGGATAAGAAAGTTGATATGGTAGTTGGTGATAGACTGTCTTCAACATACTTTACTGAAAATAAAAGACCTTTTCACAATTTTGGCAATTCTATTGTTAGAGGTTCTATTAATATGCTTTTTAAAAGTGATATTAAGGATATTATGACGGGTTTAAGAGCTTTTAGCTATAGTTTTGTTAAAACTTTTCCTGTTCTTTCTAAAGGATTTGAAATTGAAACAGAAATGACAATACACGCTATCGATAAAAATATGTTTATTAAGAATGTAGTTATTGATTATAGAGATAGAATTGAAGGCAGTGAGTCTAAACTTAATACTTATTCAGACGGTTTTAAAGTTCTTATGACTATTGTTAGGCTTTATAAGAATTACAAGCCTTTTAAGTTCTTTGGTCTTATAGCTTTAGTTTTAATGTTATTATCAACAGGTTTCTTTATACCTATTGCTATTACTTTTATGCAAACAGGTAAAGTTCCTGATTTTCCTACACTTATTGTTTGTGGCTTTGTAGCTATTGCAGCTATTCAGTGTTACTTTAGTGGTATGATTCTTTCAACTATTGTTAGTAAAGAAAAGCAGGATTTTGAGTACAAACTTATGACAGTATCAAGATATGAAAAAGAATAAAATACATATATTTCAAAGGTTGTTACAAAGAGACAGCCTTTTTTTATTTTTTATTATACAATTTAACTATTGACTAATTCTTACAAAAATCTTAAAATTATATAGAAGTAAAAAATGAAAGGAAATTAAAAAAGTGTTTATTCCAAAACTATTTCAAATTATTAAAGAAACGCCAGGGGATTTGAAGGGTAAAAATCTTGTTACAGATATTATATCTGGTCTTATTGTAGCAGTTGTTGCTCTTCCATTATCTATTGCACTTGCCATATCATCAGGAGTAGGTCCTGAAGTTGGTTTAATTACTGCAATTATAGCTGGTTTTCTCATTTCTTTTTTAGGTGGTAGCCGTGTTCAGATTGGTGGACCTACAGCAGCCTTTGTTGTTATAATATGTGGCATAATTGAGCAATATGGTATTGATGGGCTAGTTATTGCAACATTAATGGCTGGTGTGTTCCTTATTGTCTTTGGTATTTTAAAACTTGGAGATGTTATTAAGTTTATACCATTTCCAATTACTGTTGGCTTTACCACTGGTATTGCCGTTACACTGTTTTCTACTCAGCTTAATGACTTTTTAGGTATGAATATTTCAGGAGTAAGTTCTGAATTTATACCTAAGTGGATTACATACATTGAGAATGTAGATAAAATTGATTTTGTAGCAACTGGCGTTGGTATTGCCAGTATAGTTATAAGTATTTTATGGGGCAAAATTAATAAGAAAATACCGGGTTCTTTAATTGCTCTTATTGTTACTACTGTAGCTGTTTACTTTATGCAACAAAACGGTGTGGGTGAGTCTGTTCAGACTATTGGTTCTAAGTTTTCTGACCTTAAGGGTGCTATTCCTATGCCTCATATTCCTAGTTTTAAGGGTGTTGATATAGGGGCACTTATTCAGCCAGCTCTTACTATTGCTATTTTAGCTGGCATTGAGTCACTTCTTTCTGCTGTTGTAGCTGATGGTATGACTGGTGACAAACATAATTCTAATCAGGAATTAATTGCTCAGGGTATTGCCAATATTGGTTCTGCTCTTTTTGGTGGTCTTCCTGCTACTGGTGCTATTGCTAGAACTGCTGCTAATATTAGAAATGGAGGTAGAACTCCTATAGCGGGTATGGTTCACGCTGTTGTACTTCTTGTTATTATGCTTGTGGCTATGCCTCTTGCTAAACTTATTCCTATGCCAACTCTTGCCGGTATTCTTATTGTAGTAAGTTGGAATATGTGTGAGTTTAAGGAATTTGCAGAAATTTCTCATACAACAAAGAGTGATATATCTGTTTTAATTTTAACATTTATCCTTACTGTAGTATTTGACCTTGTTGTTGCTATTGAGGTTGGTATGGTTCTTTCTATGTTCCTATTTATGAAGAAAACTGCTGAGAGCTTTAACATTAACACAGTTTCTAAGGAACACGAAAATGATACATATAAGTATATTAATAATGAAATACTTGTTTATGAGCTTGCAGGTCCTATGTTCTTTGGTGCGTCAACAAGATTTATGGATATTATGAAGGAAATGAATGTTAAAAGTGATGTACTTATATTAAGAATGAAGAATGTTCCGACTATTGACGGTACATCTCTTGATTCACTTAAGTATGTTATTGATTATGCTAAAAAGTATCATATACTTGTTCTTTATGCTGAACTTCAACCTCAGCCTCTTAAGGTAATTAAACACTTTGGCTGTGAAAAGAGAATGGGCAAGTATAGATTTTTTGACACAATGGATGAGGCTTATGCTTTTGCTCAAGAAATTGTTACAATAAGCAAAGAAAACAGAAAGAAGAGAAAGCGTAAAAAACCAATAGAAATGCAATAAAAAAATATTGATACAATATAATAAATATGTTATAATGTATATAACAACAATATAATAATTGTTGCAGATACATTTATACAAGTGTAGGGGAATTATGTTATTTAATATACTGATGATTTATTCAGTTTGTTTTGTAATGTAAGTGAAACTTTTTGTTTTCAGAGAGGATTTGTATATTGTATTTGATAAGGTGGTTCTTATTAAGAACTGCCTTATTTTTTATTTAGGTATTTACAAAGTTAAAAAATTGGTGTATTGTATAATAGAGGTGATTTAGTGTTTAAATTTCTATATCCAAAAGAATATCTTAATTCTGTATTTGAAATTACTGTAGACAAGCTTAGGTCTTTAGGCTTAGATACTATTATTTTTGACATAGATAACACTTTAGTTCCATATTGGATTAAAGTTCCAGATAATAAACTTGTATCCTATTTTAACAAACTTAAATCAGGTGGAATTAAAGTAGGAGTTCTTTCTAACAGTAAGGAAATAAGGAGCAAAACTTTTTGTGCTCCTATTAATATTCCTTATGTTTTTAGAGCGAAAAAGCCAGGTGTTAAAGGTTTTTTTAAAATAATGGAAATTATGGATTCTCAGCCCAAAAAATCAATGATTGTTGGAGATCAAATTTTTACTGATGTGTGGTGTGGTAATAAGGTTGGAGCCTATTCTGTTCTTGTTAAGAAAGTTAGTCCAAAAGATGAGTTAATAACAGCACCTAAGCGTCCGTTTGAAAAAATAATTGTTAATATGTATTTGAAAAGTGAGGATAAAAAATGAGTGATATATTTAGCAAAGTAAAAGGAACAACTTCAGTATTTACAGTTATTGGCTGCCCTATAAAGCATAGCTTTAGTCCTGTTATACATAATACAATGGCTGGTATAACAGGCAGAGATTTTATATATACTGCAATGGAAGTTCAGCCTGATTGTATTCAGGGTGCTATTAAGGGTGCTTATTGTTTAGGTATAAAAGGTATTAATGTTACTGTGCCTCATAAAGTAGCTGTTATGGATTTACTTTGTGATATTGATAAACGAGCTAGGGTTATAGGTGCAGTGAATACTTTAAAGTATACTGAAGATGGTTATGTTGGCTACAATACAGATGTTATTGGAGTTGGATATGCTATTAAAAACAAGGGCTATGGAATTAAAGATAAAACAGTTCTTCTTTTAGGGGCTGGTGGTGCTGCTAATGCTTGTGCTGTTATGGCTTGTGATGAAGGCTGTAAAGAGCTTATTATTGCCAATAGAACTGTTGACAAGGCTAAAAGACTTGCTAAGAGTCTTTCAAGTTATTATGACTGTGAAATAAAGGCTATAGCAATATCTGATATTAATGCTATTGAAAAATGTAATTTAGTTATTAATGCTACAACAGTAGGCTTTGGTGATAAAATTGGCTTAAGTCCTATTGAAAACAAAAGTTTCTATAAGACAAAGGGCGTTGAGTTTGTTTTTGATGCAATTTATACTCCTTGGGAAACTCAGCTTTTAAAGGATGCAAAGGAAGCTGGTGTTGAAACTTTAAATGGTTTTAGTATGCTTGTATATCAAGCTGTTGCAGCTGAGGAAATATGGTTTGATGAAAAATATGACAAGGAAATTCAAGAAAAACTTTGTCAAGAATTAAGTAAGTACTTTAAGGAAAATTGTTAGTAGGAGATAGTTAAATGGAAAAAAACATTGTTCTTGTTGGATTTATGGGAAGTGGAAAGACAAGTGTAGGTAAGAAGCTTTCTGTTGATTTAAAGAGAGAATTTATTGATATGGATGATTTTATTGTTGTTAAAGAAGGTATGTCAATAAATGAAATATTTGAAAAAAAAGGTGAGAATTATTTTAGAAATCTTGAAAAGGAGTTATGCCAAAGATTTTCAGAAGCTAAAGGTAAAATAATTGCTACTGGTGGTGGGGTTATTAAGAATAATGTTAATGTTGAAAATCTAAAAAAAGGAGGTACAATAATTTATTTAAAGTCTACTCCTAAACAAATTGCTTTTAATTTGAGATTTGATAACACAAGACCTCTACTTGCTGGTGATAATAAGGAGGAAAAAATAGCAAACCTTATGGCTGAAAGAGAGCCGGTATATAATAAGTGTGCTGATGAAATTGTTGATGTTAGTGGACTAAATATTGATGAAACAATGGATAAGATAAAAAAAATAATGGGAATTAATTAATATCATAGAAGTCACTTTCTTGACATAGTATAGAATATGTGAGTATTCCGTACTTAGGAAGGTGATTTTTTTGTATGAAAATATAGCGGAAATAAGTAAAAAATTTAATATTAAGCCTATTAATATTTATAAATGCAGGTATTATTATGTGCTTAATTGTAGTAAAGGTGCATTTGCATTATCAGTAGCTAGACCTAAGCCTAATAAAATAAATGAAATACATAGGGTGAAGGAGTGTCTTTTTGACTATGGCATACATAATATAGATTCTTATAATTTAACTAGTGAAGGGTTGCCTTATTGTGAATATGAGGGAAAATATTATGTTGTTACAAGATATTTTGGTTCAAATGAATTGGATTTTATAAGTAATACTCAAGTTAGTGTTGCACTTAATGATATAGGTAGGTTACATAAAGGTTTAGGACTTATGAGTCAAGAAATGCTTTCTGTAGCAAGTGAAAGCAATCCTACATTGAATATGTATAAAAATAAAGCAAAAAATCTTGAGAGAATAAAAAAATTGTTAATACAAAAAGGCAATAAGTTTTGGAATAAGGATATGATTAATGTTTTTAAAAATATAATTGATGAATGTTTATCACTTACACAAAGTCTTGAAGATATGGATTATGGTAGATTTTCTACATATTGTCATTGTGGTCTTAAAGAGGGAAATATAATATATAAAAAGGGTAGGAGTTATATAATAGATTGGGATAATATGAAGTATCTTAATTATATTGAGGATATTGCATTCTTTATAAGAAGATATGTTCGTAAAAATTGTTATTATAGTAATAAAAATAACATTGCTTATATGAAACTTGATGATGTTCTTAATAAGTATTCAAAGTTTATTTCTATTTCTGATTATGACTATGTAGCTATTAAAACAGTACTTTTGTATCCTCATCGTTTTGTTAGTACAATGGAGGACTTTTTCAAAAGCTCTAAAACTTTTCTTCCTTCTGGTGTAAAAAATAAGATTGATGAAATTGTTGAACAAAGGGAATTTATGAGAGATTATATTAACAGATAGGCTTATTTATAATATACAATATGATTACTTCATAGATATATAAGCATCAATTATTTTTGATTTAAAGCAAGCAAACTTTTTACTTTTGAAAATAAGTTGGTAATACTTTTATGTAGCATTACCAACTTATTTGCCTTAAAAATGGCAAATGACAAAGGAATTAATGGTTATATTAACATATATATATTGTTTGAATGAAAATAATTATAATACTATTAATTAAGCCTCAATCATATAATCTGGCAATTCACTTTTAGGAAAAATAAGTACCATAGTAGTACCTTTGTCTAATGAACTGTAAACTTTAATAGTACCATCGTGAGCTTCCATAATTTCTTTAGCTATGGCAAGACCTAGACCATTGCCACCCATAGCACGACTTCTAGCTTTATCAACTCTGTAAAATCTGTCAAATATTCTATCTAGAGCTTCTTTAGGCATACCGATACCATTATCTTCTATTTCTAAATGATAAAAATTATCCATTTCCTTAAGTCTTATATTTATTGTAGCACCTTCATCACTGTATTTCATAGCATTTGACATAATGTTTGTTATTACTTGGTTTATTCTGCTAGGGTCACCATAAATATACATAGGCTTTTCTGGTGGATTAAATACAATACTTTGACTTTTATTTTCAGCAACAATAAGATTTTGTCTGCAACAGCCTGCTACAAGATTTACAAGATTTACATCTTCTTTATTGAGTTTGTTTACTTTTGTATCAAATCTTGATAAGTCAAGAAGGTCATCTCTTAATATTTTCATTCTGTCAGCAGCAACATTTATTTCTTTTAAAAATTCCATTGCAACTGATTTATCATCAATAGCACCATCAAGAAGAAGTTCAGCATAACCTTTTATTGTAGTAAGTGGAGTGCCAATTTCGTGGCTTACATTGGCTACAAACTCTTGACGCATAATATCAAGCTGTCTGTGTTTTGTAATATCGTGGAGAACCACAATAATTCCACCGGGATTTTCTTGCTTTGGCTTTTTCTTTTTTTTCTTAATTGTGTAAGGTATAATAGCAACGGATATATATTTATCATTTTTTCCGTTTACAACAAGTTCTCTTATGGCATCTGGTTCTAAATCTTCAGATTTTATTTTTAACATATCTAAAAGCCAACTAAGTGAAATATTAACATCGTCAATATCAAGCATATCATAAGATGAACGATTTATGTGTATAAGTTGTCCTTTATCATCAAAAGCAAGTATACCATCTGTCATATTGTGTAGAACTATTTCTAGTTTGTTTCGCTGCTCCTCACTTTCCATAATGGTTTTTCTAAGTTCTTTTGCCATTGTATTAAAGCTCTTTGTTAATTGACCAATTTCATCATTACTTTTAACAACTACCTTTTGGTCAAGTCTGCCTTTTGACATAAGGTTTGCTTTTTTTGTAAGAGCTGCAATAGGAGTAGTAATTGTATTTGCAAACAAAAGACCTAAAACAATAGTAATAACTATTGCAATAAGTGATGCTACAAGAATTGTCCTTGTTGTTTGTGAAATACTTTCTTCAATTGCTTCAGAATCCATTTGAATATAAACTATATAAGTTACTTTTCCTTGTTTGTTTTTGCAAGGATAGGAATAACTCATAACAGTTTTTTCTTGACCTAACGAATCTGTAATTTTGCTTTTAGCAAGAAAACTTTCTTTGCCATTTAATGCTGAAATGATGGCAGAATTAGTGTATTGCTGAAAGTCTGAAGCATCATCAACTGTAGAACTTGCTATAGTTTCTCCCTCATTATTTAAAATATGAGCACTCATATTTCTTAAAGTTGAACTAACGATAGATAAATTAACAAGGCTATCTTGAAAATATCTGCTGTCATATTGTTCAACAACTTGTTCTTCAATATAGACGGCACACTGTCTTAATTCTTCAGATGCCTTTCTTTGTTCTCTGTTTTCTGTGCTGACTATAATAAATGTACCTGTTAGTATCATAACAATAAATACAAGGGACAGATACATAAATACAAGTCGCCAACGAATACTTTTCATAATTGTTCCTCTGGTAAATTATAGTTTAACGGAGTTAAATAAGTAATAATTAATAGGTAAAGTTATATTTAGTATTATTACCAAAATGTGACTGTATTTTAATAGGTTAACTATAATTTATTAAACTTCTCTAAGCACTAAAGTAATATCCAATACCTCTTTTAGTAATAATAAATCTAGGTTTACTTGGGTCATCTTCAATTTTTTCTCTTAGTCGCCTAATAGTTACATCAACAGCTCTAACATCACCAAAATATTCATACCCCCATACTTTTTCAAGTAAAGTTTCTCTGTTGAATATTTGTGTTTTTTGAGTAGAAAGGAAAGAAAGAAGTTCAAATTCTCTCATTGTTAAATTAATAATCTCGCCTCTTTTTTTAACTTCGTATCTATCAAAATCAATAGAAAGGTCACCAAAATTTTGTACATTACCATTTTCAGCAGGTATATCCTTAACTGTACTTCTCCTAAGATGAGCTTTAACTCTTGCAATAAGTTCTCTGTTGCCAAATGGTTTAGTAACATAGTCATCAGCACCCATTTCAAGACCAATAACCTTATCTACTTCATCGGCTCTTGCTGTAAGCATAATGATAGGTACATTGCTTTTTTCTCTAAGTTTACGGCATACTTCATAACCATCCATTTTAGGCATCATAATGTCTAACAAAACTAAGTCTGGGTTTTCTCTTAAAGCAAGTTCAAGACCGTCTTCTCCGTTTTCAGCAGTGATAACATCATACCCTTCTTTTTTTAGATTATATGAAATTATATTTACAATGCTGGCTTCATCGTCAACAACTAATACCTTCGCCATACGAAACACCTCCATATATTTATATATTAATTATAAGCAATTTTGTTGGATTTATCAAGTGTTGATTGATATTATTAATTATTTGTGTTAATATGATTATATATAAAATCAAAGGAGAAATATTATGAAACTTCCGAAAAATGTAGACTTCATTTTAAAGGAATTAAATAGAAATGGATACGAAGGATATATTGTTGGTGGCTGTGTAAGAGATTACTTAATGGGCAATGAGCCTCACGATTATGATATAACAACTTCAGCTTTGCCAGATGAAGTTAAGAAGGTATTTCCTCATACAGTAGATACTGGTATTCAACACGGTACGGTTACAGTTGTTATAGATAAAGTTGGTTATGAAATAACAACCTATAGAATTGATGGTGAGTATAAGGATAATAGACATCCTGAGGAAGTGATATTTACAGATAAACTATCTGGGGATTTGTCTAGGAGAGATTTTACTGTGAATGCTATTGCTTATAATCCATTAAAGGGTTATGTAGACCTTTTTAATGGTAGAGAAGATATAGAGAAAAAAATAATAAGAGGCGTTGGAGTACCAGCTAAAAGATTTCAAGAAGATGCTTTGAGGATGATGAGAGCTGTTAGATTCTCTGCACAGCTTGATTTTTCTATTGAAGATATTACTTTAAAAGCATTAAAGGAAAATGCAGATTTAATTAAAAATATAAGTATTGAAAGAATAAGAGAAGAATTTTTTAAACTCTTACTGTCTAATCATAATGAAAGACTTGATATACTTCTTAATTCTGGAATGACAGAATATTTCTTACCTGAAATACTTAATAGAAAATATGATTATATGAAAATTAATTTTCTATCAAGGGATATTGTTGTTAGACTTTCTTATATTTTAAGCCATATTGAAAGTAAAAGTGTTAATAAAATAATGAAAAGGCTTAAAACAGATAATAAGACAGCTTCAGCTGTAACTAATATTGTTAAATATGTTAATTATAAAATAAATGACAGTTATTCTATGCGTAAACTTATTAATTTAGTTGGTGAAAATACATTAAAACTTATTGAGGTTATTGGGGCATTAAATAATTCAGATATGATATTTGAAATAAATATGTATAATAGTGTTAAAAATGATTGTTGTACTTTAAAAAGTCTTGCTTTAACTGGTAATGATTTAATAAGTATTGGTATAAAGGGTAAAGAAATAGGAGAATTTTTAAATAAGGCTTTAGATTTGGTTATGAAAGAGCCAGATAAAAACAATAGAGAGGTACTTTTGAATATTATTAAGGAGGAATTTTTATGGCAACAGCTTTAATAACAGGTGCTAGTGGTGGTATAGGCAAGGAAATGGCTATTATACTTGGTAAAAAAGGTTACAATCTTATACTTGTTGCAAGAAATGAAGACAAGTTAAAGGAGGTTGCAGCTCAAATTAATACTCAAGTTACAATAATTCCTTTGGATTTAAGCGAAAAAAGAAATTGCTTTAAACTACATTCTATGGCAAGAAATGTGGATATATTAATTAATAATGCTGGTTTTGGACTTTGGGGAGAATTTTATTATTCAAGTCTTAGGAAAGAGATGAATATGATTGACCTTAATGTAACAGCACTTCATATACTTACAAAGTTGTATTTAAGGGATTTTGTTAAGAAAAACAAGGGTTATATATTAAATGTTGCATCTCTTGCATCTTTTGCGTCTGGTCCTTTAATGTCAACATATTATGCTACAAAGGCTTATGTGTATAAACTGACAACTGCTATAAATGAGGAATTAAGACAGAGAAAGTCAAAGGTTAATATTTCTGTGTTTTGCCCAGGACCTATTGACACAGAATTTAATAATAGGGCAAATGTAAGTTTTGCTATTAATCAAATGAAGGCTAATGATGCAGCAAAGAGAGCTTTAGTTGGTATGTTTCTAAAGAAAACTGTTATACTGCCAAGATTTGCTGACTATGTAATGATGTTTGCTTGCAAATTTGCTCCATTGAGAGCATTGCTTTTTACTTGTTATCATATTCAAAAAGGTAAAAATTTGTAGGTTATATTATTGTTATATTAAATAATTCTTGCAAAATCTAAGGAATAATGTTAAAATAATGACAGTGCGATTTAATGAAAAACAATATAAATGGAGGTTGAAAGAATGAGTGGACATTCTAAATTTGCTAATATTAAGCACAAAAAGGAAAAGAATGACGCTGCAAAGGGTAAAATCTTTACTGTAATTGGTAGAGAGCTTGCAGTTGCTGTAAAGGCAGGCGGCCCAGACCCAGATAACAACTCAAGATTAAGAGATGCTATTGCTAAAGCAAAAGCTAATAATATGCCTAACGATACTATTGATAGAAGTATAAAAAAGGCAGCAGGTAACCTTGATGCAGTTAATTACGAGTCAATTACTTATGAGGGTTACGGTCCTAAGGGCGTAGCTGTCATTGTTGAGGTACTTACAGATAACAAAAACCGTTCAGCTGCAAATGTAAGAAGTGCATTTACTAAAGGCGGTGGCAATATGGGTACATCTGGTTGTGTAAGTTTTATGTTTGATGAAAAGGGTCAGATTATCATTGAAAAAGATGATGATATTGATGCTGAGGCTCTTGAAATGGTTGCTATTGAGGCTGGTGCTGAGGATATTTCTGAGGAAGAAGATAGCTTTGAAATTATTACAGCTCCAGATGATTTTTCTACTGTAAGAGAGGCTATTGAGGCTGCTGGTTTTGAAATGGCAGAGGCTGAAGTTTCAATGATTCCTCAGACATATACAGAGCTTACTGATGAAGATGATATTAAGAAAATGACAAAGCTTCTTGATATGCTTGATGACGATGATGATGTTAAGAATGTATATCATAACTGGGACGAATAATAAATCTTTCTTTTATAGTATGTTTGGTGTGTTTAATTAAGTTACATTAAGTGAATAATCAAAAAGTTTTTTGATTGTTTACTTGATATATGAAATTTTTAAAGATATGTATAAGGGTGGTTAGCAAAATTTGCTTAATCACCCTTATAATTTATAAAAAATTATACTCTTAAATTTGATTATTTAATTCATTCCATTTTTTATCTACATTTTTTTGTATTATATTAACAATATCATTATATTTTTCTTTTGCTAAATGCTTTGTTCTGCCTACAGCCTTTAAAAATTCTATAACCTCAATTTTATTTTTAGGCTTATAACTTACTTTAGTTATACCTCTTTCTATTTCATAAAGAGGAAAATAACAGCTATCAACAGCTTTTCTTATTACATCTCGTTCATATTTAGGTTCATCTTGCCAGTTAAGAGGACAAGCAGAAATTGCCTTAATATAAGCTAGTCCATAGTTATCAGCATAATATTGTGCTTTTTTAGCCTTAACAATAAAGTCTTGAGGATTACTTTCAGCAACAGTTGCAATATAATTAATACCAGTTGCAGAAAAGAGTTTAGGTGTATCTTTGGGAAGATAAGGTTTACCTCTTTCTACAATACCAATGTGACTTGTGGCACTTTTAGCACCAAGAGGTGTAGTGTAACTATATTGATAGCCTGTGTTCATATATCCACCATTGTCATATTCAAATATAATCATATTGTGGTTCCTTGTTGCAGCAGCAAGAGCAGAGCCAAGACCAATATCCATACCACCATCACCACTAACCATTATAAAAGTTATTTTACCTTGAGGAATTTCTCCTCTTCTTTGTCTTTCTTTGTAAGTCTCTAAAATACCACTTAATGTAGCAGCACCATTTTGAAAAAGATTGTGCACATAATTAATATTGAAAGCAGTTGTTGGATAACCAGTAGTAACGACCATTCCGCAACCAGTGTGAAAGAGCATTACAACATTACCTTCAATACCTTTTAATAAAAGATTGATATTAACTGGTATGCCACAGCCAGAGCAGGCACTATGACCGGCAACAAGTCTTTTTGGCATATTAGTAGCTTTTTTTATATTAATATTTTTAACAGTAACAAAACCATTGTTGTCTGTTACATCATAGTCCATTGATGAATTTACTTCTGTTACTGGTTCAAAATATTTTATAGTTTTATATTCACTACCTTTATAAATACCATAGTAATCAAAAGATTTAACATTAGAACTAAAGGAATTAATACCTAAATTGAGCATATATTCAGCATCTTCAACATAAAATTCTTTGCCACCTAAGCCAAATACTCTTGTAATTACATTAGGTTTTATATTGTTTTCATAAAATGCAGATTTTATTTCTGTTGATAAATTTCCGCCTTCTCCGTAGGAATCTTGTCTGTCACCAATTACAACAACTTTTGCGTTTTTACAGGCATTGGCTATTTCTTTGTGGAAAAATGGTCTTAGAGCTCTTAATGTAATAGCACCAACTTTTATACCTTTGTTTCTCATATTGTCAACAGCTACTCTTGCAGTATCAAAGGCAGAACCCAGAACAATAAATATTACATCGGCATCTTCACTTAGATATTTATTGATAATGTTGTAATTTCTGCCACTCAATTTATAGTAGGCTTCAAATTCGTTATTTATTTCTTTTTTTGCATCTTCCATAGCAAGGCGTAGTTGATATTTGTTGTTTATAATATCAGGTTCGTTCATATAAGAACCTATTGTTACTGGATTGTTTACATCAATAGCAGTATATTCAGCTTTATATTCACCAATATAATCTTTTACGGCATTGTCATCTTCAAATATTTTCATATTCTTTTTTTGATGACTTGTAAAAAATCCGTCATAAGCTATTATTACTGGTAATTTAACTTTTTCTGCCACTTTTAGACCAATAATATTAAAGTCATATACTTCTTGATTGTCTTTTGCAAATAGTATAATCCAACCAGTATTTAATGCAAACATAATATCACTGTGGTCGCCTTTTATACAAAGAGGTGCTGAAACTGTACGGCAAGCAACATTCATTACCATAGGTACTCTGGTTCCTGACTGAACTGGTAGCTGTTCAAGAGCATATAAAAGACCATTAGCACTTGTTGCATTTATTACCCTTCCACCAGCTAAAGAACCGCCATAGCATATACCAGCAGCGGAATGTTCTCCCTCTGCGGCTATCATAACTGTGTCTAAGTCACCTTTACTTTTCATCAAGTCCATATCTTCTGCTATTTGAGTAGAGGGTGTAATTGGGTAGTAGCCCATTAAGTGGTAGTTTATTTGTTTTGCAGATATAGCAGCAGCCTCATTGGCTGATTTAAAAACTGACTTTTGATTGTACATAAAACCTCCATATATTAAGTAATATTAAGTTGAAATAATAAAAAAGTATATTATTAGTGATTGTATATATTGTTTATTAATTGTTGTAGCTTTCACTATCAACCCAACTATTTTCACCAATATTATTAAATTCAAAGTCCTTATTTAACAAATAAATATTACCTATATTATCGTAAAATTCGCCTTCTTTAACTGCTACAAGAGCTTTAGTAGGGCAAACTTCAACACATCTTAAGCAACCTTTACAATGATATAAATCCATACCCTTATTTACACCTTTGTCAAACTGAAAAACCATATCAGGGCAAGTTGTGTCACAAAGACCGCAATCAATACATTTTTCTCTTATAAAGTGAGGCAAAAATCCCTCTCTGCAGCCTTCTAAGTCGTTAGTAATAGAATTAGCAAAGGCATAATTTACACCACCAATAGGTCCGTTGTCATATCCTAATATTCTTTGAGTATCTTTATATTCAAGTGCTGGATTATTATTTTTAATTATTTTGTTTGTTACTTGATTATATCCGGCATCAATAGCTTTTAAATTCCCTTCTAGTTTGTCAGGATATTTTGTTCCTACGGTTTTTTTAACAACTTCTTTAGCATAGTCAAGGGGTATAAAACCACTTGCTTTAATCATTGCTCCAAGCATAACAACATTGAGCCTTGCTCCTATTTTAACAGCAATATCCATTGCATCAATAAGCCATAAATTACAACTAGGTAAATTAAGACTTTCTACAACTTTATCAAAATTATTTTCGGTATTTATAACAACAGAAGTATTCTCTTTTATGCCAGCAAGGGTATTTTCTTTTTTTCCTAAAGACATTCTAAACAATGCCAGCAAATCTGGTTCTCTTACTGGTGCATTAATTCTGATTTCATTAGTAGAATATCTAACATAGCTTTTAACTGGTGAGCCTCTTTTTTCAGAACCATAAGATGCAAAACTTTGTGATTCCATATTCATATATTCAGCACCTATTTCACCTAATAATTTTCCTATAAGGTTAGCACCAAAGCCACCTATGCTTTCTATTCTTATTTCATAATTTTCCATTAAAAAACCCCCCTTTTGTTGTAGTATTAACAAAAGGGAGGTAAATTATTAATTATCTGATATGTAAACATCAAAATCATAATTTGTAAAAACTTCGGCAGCCTCTGGAGAGTCAAGATAAGTTGCAAAGTCTTTGACACTATCAGTAGGGTCTGTGCCGTCGTCAGTGTTTAAAACAGCTACAGAGTAAAGAACTTGGGAATTAAGGCTTTGGCTTGGTGCTAAAGTTATAATTTGCACTTTATCAGCACAAGCAAGGGCATCAGTTTCAAAACAAACACCCACATCGCTTTTATTGTCAACAATATTTTGTACTACAGAAGGTGAATCATCACATTCAGTAGTTTTCATCGAAAGAACTTGTTTAAAAACATTTAGGTTAATAAATACTTCTCTTGCAAACGAACCTATAGGTTCGCTTTCTTTAGCCATAGCTATTGTTGATGCTTCAGGCACAGTATCAAAGGATTTAACTGTTGTGTCATTGTCATAATTTTTAATAAGTACCATATTATTTTGTAATATAGGTGTTACATTTTCTTCTTTTAAAAATTCATCTTGAATAAGAGAATTAATTTGCTCTTTAGATGAAGGTATAAAAATATCACATTGTGACCCGTCTTCAATACGATTATAGAGAGAGTTTGTACCACCACTTACGATTTCAATATTAACTGGGTTATCTTTGTTGTAATTTTCAACTATTTCATTTAAAGCTGTTGTAAGACTTGAATCAGCAAAAACTCTTATTTTGTTTTCGTCTATTTTATTTCCACAGCCACTTAATAAAAGTGTAAAGGTGCATACAAGACACAGTATTTTTTTCATAAATTTCACCCTTTGTTTAACATATATTGTTTATTTAATTATACTAACTATTTCATCTAAAATTTTATCTGCAACATTTTCCTTACTCATTATAGGAAGTTCTTGGACTTTGTTATTTGTAATAATAGTTACAACATTAGTATCAGTACCAAAGCCAGCACCTTTTACCTTTAAGTTATTTGCAACTATCATATCTACATTTTTCTTTTTTAGTTTTGCTCTTGAATTTTCAAGCATATTTTCTGTTTCCATACTAAAGCCACATAAAAATTGATTTTTTTTATTTTTGCCTAAGTATTTTAAAATATCATCAGTTCTTTTAAGTGAAATAGACATTTCACCATCTTCTTTCTTAACTTTGTTGTCGTAAGTGACAACTGGTGTGTAGTCTGCCACAGCTGCAGCTTTAATAACTATATCACAATTATCAAACTCAGCCTTAACAGCCTCAAACATATCTGATGCACTTTTAACATTAACAACATTAACAAAGTTTGGTGGAATAGCTGTCATATTAGCTGCTATAAGAGTAACATCAGCCCCTCTAAGCATTGCTCTTTTTGCAAAAGCACAACCCATTTTCCCAGTTGAATGGTTAGTAATAAATCTAACAGGGTCAATACTTTCCATTGTAGCACCTGCTGTTACAATAACCCTTTTGCCCTTTAAGTCTTTTTGACAATGTATCTCTTTAAAAATATGTTGGGCTATTTTTTCAGGTTCTTCCATTTTACCTTTGCCAGTATCACCACAAGCAAGCAAACCACTTTGAGGTTCAATAAATTGGTAGCCG
>UQRG01000007.1 GCA_900543365.1 uncultured Eubacterium sp.
ATGGACTTTGGCTTGCTATACTTTATAACAAGACTATATTAAATAAAGGTGAAATAAATGACAGCCTTATTTATGTAGCCAAGGCACTTGACGAAAAGGAAAATTAACACTTATTAAATTAAATATTAATGAAAATGTAATCAAATTTTTAGTATACAAAATCAAATTAATTTGTTATAATGAATATAAATTTAAAATAAATTGCTGAAAAAGCAATATTTATATATAATTTTCTATTTTAGGAGGAAAAATAAAATGGCAGTTATTAAGGAAATTATCTGTACTGAGGCTGATGGTTCTTTAAGTTTTGGTAACTATGAAGTTGCTGAAAAACAGAAAGTTGAAGGCTTTAAGGTAGGTAATGATGAATATAAAGTAAGAACTCATAAAGATGTTACTCGTCTTTCTAAAAATGGTAGTCTTGTACTTGAAACTGTACCAGGTGCAACAGTTCACAGTCTTAAGGTAGGCGAAAGAGTTACTACATTTGATATTGAAGGTAAGGGGAGTACAATGGTTACTTTAGAACTTACTCCAGACAGCACATATTCTATCTATGTAGATGATGTAAATATTGACAAGGTTAATACTAATATGACTGGTAAGATTAGCTTTAGTGTTGAGCTTGACTTTAACGATAAGGCTGTAAGAATTGAAAAGCATTAATTATGGCTAAATCAAAAAGTAAGTTCGTATGCCAAAAATGTGGATATGAAACAGTAAAATGGCTTGGCAAGTGTCCTGATTGTGGCAGTTTTAATACTTTTGCTGAGGAAGTTGTTGCTGTACCATCAAAGGTAAGGGGAATAGGTATACAATCTTCTGTTAGACCACAGCTTTTAAAGGATATTAAACCTGTAAATGAAGGCAGAGTATCAACAGGAATGGGGGAACTGGATAGAGTATTAGGCGGAGGACTTGTTGAAGGTTCTCTTACTCTTATTGGTGGTGACCCTGGTATTGGTAAATCTACACTTCTTTTGCAGATTTGTTCCCATTTAGGCAATCTTGGCAAAAAAATTCTTTATATATCTGGAGAGGAGTCACCTCATCAAATTAAGCTAAGAGCTGACAGACTTAATATAAATTCAGACAATATAAAACTTTTGTCTGAAACTAACATTGCTGTTATAGATACAGCAATTATAAATGAAAATCCTGACTTTGTTATTATAGACTCAATACAGACTATGTATTCAGAGGAGGCAGCATCTGCTCCTGGTTCTGTAACTCAAGTTAGAGAAACTACGGCAAAACTTATGCACATAAGTAAGGGCAAAGGTATATCTGTAATGATAGTTGGTCATGTTACTAAAGATGGCAATATTGCAGGACCTAGAGTTCTTGAACATATGGTAGATACTGTACTTTATTTTGAAGGTGACAAAACGGCAAGTTACAGAATACTAAGAGCTGTTAAAAACAGATTTGGCGGTACAAATGAAATAGGTGTATTTGAAATGGGCAATGATGGACTTAAGGAAATACTTAATCCTTCTGCTTATATGTTAGCTGATAGACCGGTTAATGTGTCAGGTACAGCTATTACTTGTAGCATTGAGGGGTCAAGACCTATACTTATTGAAGTTCAGTCCCTTGTTAGCTATACTACTTTTAATATACCTAGGCGACAGGCAACAGGTTCTGACTTTAACAGAATTATTATTATAATAGCTGTACTTGAGAAAAGAGCAGGCTTACAGCTTTCAAGCTATGATGCTTACATTAATTTAACTGGTGGTATAAAGGTAACAGAGCCTGCCATTGATGCAGCTGTTGCTGTTGCTATAGCATCAAGTTATAGAAATGTACCAGTTGACGCCAACACTCTTGTATTTGGAGAAATTGGCTTAACTGGTGAATTAAGAGCTGTAACAGAGGCTAAAAAACGAGTACAAGAGGCTATGAAAATGGGCTTTAAAACTTGCATTGTACCTAGAGCCAACTTTAAAGAGGCATCAACTGTTAAGGGTATTGAAGTTTATTGTGCTCAAAGTGTTGATGAACTTTTAGAAAAGGCTTTGTAATGTATATATGCAGAAAAACTAATTACATTGACATATTATCATTTTTGTAGTAAAATGAACTATGGTTGAAATTAAGATTGATTTGGAGGAAATTTAAAATGACATTATACGAACAGTGGCT
This sequence comes from uncultured Eubacterium sp., assembly GCA_900543365.1. GTDB lineage: Bacteria > Bacillota > Clostridia > Lachnospirales > CAG-274 > Gallispira. The sequence goes on from UQRG01000007.1 coordinate 2,149, forward strand.
TGCATCTGCTTATTACAGAAACGGCAGAAATAATGACACTCTTTGGAATGATTATATCCCTCGTGAGCAGAAGATTTATGAGGATATTATTGGTAATAAAAAGACTGAATTAAAGGGTACAGTAGCAGAACTTGCTGAAACTTACAATGTTCCTGCACCTTATATTGTTGGCTTTATTGATGGTCTTAACGAAACTCAGTCAACTCCTTTTGAGCTTGAAAAGTTAGAAGAAACTACAGAAGTTACTATTAAGATTGATTTTGTTAAGCTTTACAAGAAGATGGTTGAGTACAAGGCTGATCATTTATATTCTCTCCCTCAGTGGAGCAATGTTTTTGATGAAGACGAGCTTACTAAGCTTTACAAGGAACAGAAGAAGTCCACTACTATTGTTCACGATGGTCCAAAGATTGGTAGAAATGACCCTTGTCCTTGTGGTAGTGGCAAGAAGTATAAAAAATGTTGTGGTGCAAATTAATTGAAAACTCAAATTTTTAAAATTGATTCGGATAACATTGATAAAACTGTAATTAACAAGGCCGCTGATATTATTAAATCAGGCGGTCTTGTAGCGTTTCCTACAGAAACTGTTTATGGCTTAGGTGGCGATGGTCTTAACCCTGCTGCTTCTATGAAAATATATTCAGCTAAGGGCAGACCATCAGATAATCCACTTATACTTCATATTTCAGACCTTTCTCAGCTTAATAGATTGGTTACTGAAATTCCAGAAACAGCAGTTAAACTTGCTGAACATTTTTGGCCTGGACCTTTGACTATTATATTTAAGAAAAGTAATATTGTTCCAAAGGAAACAAGTGGAGGACTTGAAACTGTAGCTATAAGATTTCCAGAGGATAAAATTGCACAGGCACTTATTACTGCAAGTGGTACCCCTATTGCTGCACCTAGTGCCAATAAATCTGGCAGACCTAGCCCAACAAGAGCATCTCATGTTGAGTTTGACTTAAGTGGCAAAATTGATATGATTATTGACGGAGGTCCTTGCGAATTTGGTTTAGAGTCTACTATAGTTGATGTATCTGGTGATGTGCCTTGTCTTTTAAGACCTGGAGCAGTTACTTTAGAAATGCTTAGAGAGCTTTTAGGTAGAGTTGATGTTGATAAGGCTGTTGTATCTAAGTTGGACAATGGTGAGCTGCCTAAAGCTCCAGGAATGAAATATACTCACTATTCTCCTAGTGCTGATGTTGTAATTGTTAGGGGAGATAGGGAGAAAATGGTGGCTAAAATAAATGAGCTTATTTCTCAAACAGATACCTCACTTAAAATTGGTGTTATTGCTACTGAAGAAAATAAGGATAAATATAAAAACTGCGAAGTACTTGTTATTGGCAGTATTAAAGAACCTCTGACTATTGCTTCCAACCTTTTTAAAATGCTTAGAAAGTGTGACTATCACAATATTAACAAGGTCTTTGCTGAGGGACTTTGTGAGGACGAACTTGGTCTTGCTATTATGAATAGGTTGAAGAAAGCAGCAGGATATTGTATAATAGAGGTATAATAGAATATAAATAAAAGGAGTGCAGAAAATGATAGCATTAGGTTGTGACCACGGTGGTCTTGAACTTAAAAAGGTAGTTATGAATTACCTTGACTCTCAGAATATAGAATACAAGGATTTTGGAACATATACATCAGAGTCTTGCGATTACCCTATATATGGTAAGGCTGTAGCTCACGCTGTAGCTGACGGTCAGTGTGATAAGGGTATTATTATATGTGGAACAGGTATTGGCATTTCAATAGCAGCCAATAAGATAAAGGGAATAAGAGCTGCCTTGTGTCACGATGTATTTTCTGCAAAGGCAACAAGAGAACATAACAATGCCAATATTCTCGCTATGGGTGCAAGAGTTATTGGTCCGGGTCTTGCTCTTGAAATTGTAAAGGCATTTTTAGAAACTGAATTTTCTAATGATGAAAGACATATTAGAAGAATAAATATGATTGAAGATTAAAAAGGAGGTATTAATATGAGTAATTTATGTATTGTTGAACATCCTCTTGTGCAGAGCAAACTTGCACATCTTAGAAGTAAGGAGACTAATAACAAGGAATTTAGAGAGCTTGTAAGCGAAATTTCTGCTCTTTTATTCTATGAAGCAACTAAGGATATGACTGTTAAGGACACTAATGTTACTACTCCTCTTGGTGAGGCTGACTGTAAGGTACTTGACAACGAAATTGGTGTGGTACCTATTTTAAGAGGTGGTCTTGGTATGGTTGAGGGTATTGTTGATTTAATGCCAAATGCTAAGATTGGTCATATTGGTCTTTACAGAGACCCTAATACATTTATGCCTATTGAATATTACTGTAAACTTCCAGAAGGTGAAGATATTGAAATGTTTGTGTTAGAGCCTATGATGGCTACTGGTGGTACAGCATCTGCGGCTATTCAGTTCCTTAAGGAAAGAAGTATTAAGAAGATTAAGTATATTTGCCTTATTTGTACACCAGATGGTGTTCAAAGACTTCAGGAAGACCATCCTGATGTTGATGTATATACTGCGGCTCTTGACAGAGCTATTAGCGATGATGGTTACATTATACCTGGCTTAGGTGATGCCGGTGACAGAATGTTCGGTAATAAATAGGAGAGATTTTTATGTCTGAAACTTGGCTTATGTGTATGACTGCTTTTGCTTTAGCTTTTGCAGTTACACTTTTGACCACACCTGTTGCTAAAAGCCTTGCTTACAGATTTAAAGCTGTGGATTTTCCTCGTTCAAGAGGTATGAACAATGAGCCTGTTCCTCGTATGGGTGGCTTTGCTATTGTGCTTGGTTTTATGTTTTCTATTATTGTTATGTCGTTTTTTATAGATGACTTTCACACAAGCAAGTTTTTTGGCTTTATAGCAGGTGCAATTATTATTGTAATTGTAGGTATGTTTGATGATGTTTATGAATTAAGTGCAAAGTTTAAGCTATTTGTGCAGATTATTGTTGCTATTATTGTTGTATCAACAGGCACTAAGTTGGACTTTATTATGTGGCCTATGTGGCAGTACTTAAAGCCTTTTTCTAGTATAATTACTATCTTTTGGGTTGTAGGACTTATTAATGCTGTCAACCTTATTGATGGGCTTGATGGTCTTGCAGCTGGTGTCACAACTATTGCTAGTGTTTGTCTTACTATACTTTGTGCATTGTCTGGCAACACTCTTGCTGTAGTTATTTGTGCTACTTTAGCCGGTTCTACTCTTGGGTTTTTACCTAGAAATTTTGCTCCGGCAGAAGTTTATATGGGTGACACAGGGTCTACATTTTTAGGCTATGTTTTGGCTGTTACTTCTTGTATTGGTGTATTTAAGACTTATGCACTTCTTGCGTTACTTCTTTCTGTACTTGCTATGGCATTACCTATACTTGATACAAGTTTTGCAATGATTAGACGAGCTGTTAATCATAAGCCTATTATGGCTCCAGATAGAGGTCATTTGCATCATAGATTGGTAGATGCTGGACTTACATCACAGCAGGCAGTTATGGTTTTATATGGTTTGAGTTCCATTAGTTGTCTTATTGCTGTTGTTATAGCTATAGGTGATTATAGAATTACACTTGCACTTTTAATGATTCTTCTTGTTATTATTCTTATGTTAGCTGTTTATGGCAAGAGGACTGATAAAGAGCCTGATAAAAAAATAGATACTAAAACTAGTAAATAGCTTTGAGGGAGTGATTGTATGAAAAAGAGAGTTTTGGCAATGGCAATGGTAATGACTATGGCGTTTTCAAGTATAGCCTTTGCTGATGATGTTGTTAAGGTTAATGTAAATGGTAAGACTATTGTAACAGACCAGCCGCCTATTATTACAAATGGCAGGACAATGGTTCCTTTGAGGGCTGTTGCTGAGGCTTTAGGTTGTCAGGTAGAATGGGATAATACAAGTAAAACAGCAACTTTTATACAGGATGAGGTTACAGCTGTTGTTACAGTTGGTGAAAAATACATAACATTAGGTGACGGCGTTTATAATGACCAAGTACCTATTGATACTCCGGCTGTAATAGTAAACTCAAGAACAATGATTCCTTTGAGAGTTTTGTCAGAGGGTTTTGGTTATAGTGTAGAGTGGGATAATACAACTAAAACAGTAAATATTAATTTAAAGTCTATGGAAGATAATGACACGGACAAGGCTGATGAAATGACACCTGTTGATACTAATTACAACTTATCCTTTAAAGTTAGCTCTTATGCTGAAATACTTAAGGGTATAACAAGTATAATCGATTCTGTTGGATATACAAATGATAATTATGTTAATATTAAAACTCAGTTAAATAATATTGCAAGTAATGCTAAAACAATGACTTATGATGAACTTATTTCAGCATTTACAAAGCTTAAGGAAATTGACCAAAGTCTTGCTGATATAGCTAATGATGCTGGTGTAAGTGAGTATACATCAGATTATATTAATGACGTTCAAAGTGAATTAAATGATATAATGGGTAAGTAAATATTAGGCTGTTGCACAAAAGTGTGACAGCCTTTTGTAATATTAAATAAAAAATTAAGGTGAATATATGTTAATGAGATTAGACAAATACTTATGCAGTTGTGGTTTAGGAACAAGGACAGAAATAAAGAAAATAATAAGACAAAAAAGTGTAAAAGTAAATGGTGAAATTGTAAGTACAAGTGATTTTAAAGTAAATAAAAATGATGAGGTTATATTTAAAGGGCAAAAAGTTGAGTATAAACAATATACTTACATTATGCTTAATAAGCCGGCAGGGGTACTTTCTGCCACAAGAGATAATCACAAAACTACAGTAATTGATTTATTAGATGAAAAATATCAAAATATTGGACTTTTTCCTGTTGGCAGACTAGATAGAGATACTGTAGGTCTTATTATATTATCAAATGATGGGGATTTTGCTCATAATACTCTTTCACCTAAAAAGCATATTTACAAAACATATATTGCTCATATTGAGGGTGCTTTGCCTAGTGATGCTGTTGAAATTTTTAATAAAGGTGTAATATTAAAAGACTTTACTTGTGAGAGTGCAGACCTTATAATAGAAGAGGTATGTGATACATATACAAGAGTAAAGGTAACTATTCACGAGGGAAAATATCATCAAATAAAAAGAATGTTTTTATCTCTTAATTGCAAGGTAATATATTTAAAAAGAATAAGTTTTGGCAATATTATTCTTGATGAAAACTTAAAGGAGGGAGAATATCGTCTTTTAAATGAAAGTGAAATGGAATATATAAAGACGGTTAGATAGTTATGAAAAGAAAAATATTATTAACTTCTGTGGCTTTAATGCTAATGAATCAAAATGTATTGGCAGATAACTGTGATAGTATTGTGAGCACTTGGCAAAGTTTATATTCATCTATACAAGGTAAGGGCTATAGCCAGACTTCAGCTACTGTATCTAGTCCAGACCAATGGAAAAATACTATTGTGTCAGCTTACAACAATTTGGAAGATAGAATAACATTAAACATTGCAAATTTTAATGAAAAAGACTATGATATAAAAAAACTTAAGAACTATAATGTTTCAATATCTGCCAAGGGATTTATATCAGGAAGTGATTTATCAACAATAACATATTCTTTTGATTATAACCCTAATTTTAAAATGGAGAGGGCTGTTGAAATTCCATCACTTTTTAGCAAACTTTCTTTAGAGGAAAAGGAAGCCTTTAATATTTTGTATGATACAACTAAAAAGCTTACATTAGATTTAACTACTGATTATGACAAAGAACTTGCTATACATAACTTTATAACAGATAATTTTAGATATGGACCTCTTGATATGTCTAATGTACCGGCAAGGGCTCATTCTGTAGCTGGATTTGTGCTTGATGGTCAAGGTATATGCGAGGCATATGCCAATACATTCTATATAATGGGTAAAATGGCTGGTCTTGATGTTGGATTAATTACTGGTACGGCTAATAATATTAATCATATGTGGAATACTATTAAACTGGATGGAGAATATTATCATATAGATGTAACAAGTGATGACCCTGACCCAGATGTACCAGGTAGAGAAAGATATAATTTCTTTAATGTATCTGACAATATCATATCAAAAACTCATTCTTGGGAAAGGAAAGATTTTCCACAGTGTACTGGTGAAAAGTATAATTATTATAATGTTAATAACTGTATTATTCATAGTGAAGCTGAACTTAAGGAATTTATAAATAATGCACTTAATAGTGGAAAAACAACCTTTACTTTTAGAACAGAGGGGTATTCTATTGGTAGTGTTGATGTTATAAAGCATTATACATCTAATAAGGGATTTTATACGCTTAGTGTATCTGGTGAATATGGTAAGGAAAGTACATATAATGTGACCTTAAAGTAATAAAGGTTAAATGTTTTATATGTAATAAAAAATGAACGGATAATTGTAATGATAAATAATATTTATTAGCACAAATAGTTATAAAAAATATATTTTATTTGTGAGAACTGATATTATTTATACTTTGTAAATGATATAACATTAATCAATTATACAATTATCTGTTCATTTTAGATATTTAAAGGTAATTTTATTTTTTTTGTATATTTTTTTTAATAACTTTATCTAAAAAGTTACCAAAAGTTAGACCATAACTTCGACAAGCCATAGGTAAAAGGCTATTGGCAGTAAGACCTGGAAGGGTATTTACTTCAATAACATAAATTTGTTCTTCTTGAATAATCATATCTATACAAGCATAGTCTTTACACTTTAATAGTTTAAATGTTTTTTCTGAAATAACTTTAACCATATCTTGCATAAATAATGGCATATTTGAAAGGGCAGAAGAAATACCATTTTCATATTTATCATTATAGTCAAATATTTCACCTTTTTTATTTACTTCCAATACAGCTAATACTTTAATTTCATCACTATCTTCAAATACACAACAGGTTATTTCTCTACCTTTTACAAATTTTTCGGCTATAACATCATCATTATATTTTTTTACAATATTGTTAACAGCATTATCAAGTTCTGAAAAGTCATTAACAATAGTAATACCTATACTTGAGCCACCTCTATTAGGCTTAACAATAAGTGGAAAACCTATTTGTCTTATTTCATCAACATAGAGAGTAAAACTTTCGCCTCTTTTAATATATATATATCTAGGTGTTTGTATATGATTTGCTTCAAGTACAGTTTTAGTTGATTTTTTATCCATACAAAGAGCACTAGCAAGGACTTTACTGCCAACATAAGGAATGTTAAGACAGTGCAGAAGTCCTTGCATAGAACCGTTTTCACCTAAACCACCGTGTAATGTACTAACGACAACATCTGGTTTAGTATTTATTAAATCATCAATCCATTTGTTTTTTTGGTCATTTGGTATAGTAAATATATGTATATCGTATTTTTCTTTATCCAAGTTATTAAGCACATTATCACAAGATTTAAGAGATACTTCTCTTTCAATTGAGTTTCCTCCTGCAAGTATGCCTAATTTAATTTTGCTCATTGTAAAGCCTCCAAACTAATCTTTAATAATGTTTCTAAGTTCTTCTGCACCATTTTCAGGTAAAACAGAATTAATATAGCAACCGGTACTAAATTCAAAGCCTGCCATATGACCTATTCTAGGTATTATTTGTGCATAAAAATGGAAATAATCCTTACAATTAATATCTGGTGGACAAGAGTAGAGGCAGACATTATAAGATATTTCAGGTCTTAAAGTTACAAGTCGCTTTACAGAATCTCTGAGAATAATACCAAAATCCTTAAGTTCGCTATCAGTAAATTCACTTAATGATGAAATATGTCTTTTTGGTAACAAGTCCATACCATAAGGGAATTTGCCATCAGCCGGAAGGTAGGATACAAAGCTTTGATTTTCGACTACAATTCTTGAGCCAAAATCTATACTGCAAAAATAACATTTGCTGTTTTTTTCATAATATTCCTTTAACACATTTAATAAATGTTCCATTTTTAAGGGAACAACAGGTAGTGATGCTATTTGCCAGTGGGAATGGGATTGGCTTGCACCAGCATCCATACCAGAGTTTTTAAATATTTGAACATATTTACTTCCATTGTCATTTTGAAGGTCATTAAATCGTTTTTGCATAACTTTCATAAGTTTAAAAAGATGGTCATCGCTAAAATCAACTAACTTTTCATCGTGGTTTTGTGTATCAATTACAACATCGTGAACACCATAAGTTTCCTCGTTAGTGTGTACAAAAGGATATTTGTTAGGAATTATTTTAATGACATTATCATAATATATTGGTTCTGGTGTCATATAACTGTTTTGAGGACAGAATGGACAAAATTCTTTAGGCGTTACCTTTACATCACAGTACTTTTTATAACTATGAGGCCTTTTTGCTCTATCGGTAGCGTAAAAAACATACTCTCCTGTTAAAAAGCATCTTTTTACCATTGTTTTATTTTTATCAAGCATAATTTCACCTCTATCCAATAAACCACTTATTAACATTGCCATATAAATTGTTGACAGTTGGCTTTTTTTCACCTTTTATTCTGCTGTTTGTTACAAGCATATCTGATTTAAAGCCTATTCCTATAATAGGAAGTTGTGTACTCATATATTTATTTAATTCATTTAATGCTGCTTTGTATCCTTCTTCGCTCATTGCATTTGTACAGTCGCCTATAAGTTTATCCATATTAGCATCGCTATAGCCACCATAGTTAATAGCCCCACTACTGTTTGCTAAAGCTGATATATCCATATTTTCTTTTAGTTTAACACCACCTAAATATACAGTAAAATCACCATCTTTTAGCCTTTGTGTATATTCAGCAAAGGGAAGTGATTCAACACTTGTGTGCATACCGGCACTATTAAATGAGTTGCTTATTAACTTAGCACTTTCCACTCTAGCTGAATTTTCACTATTTACAAGTATTGTAAATGTCATTGCTGATGAATTTTGACCACCAGCAGATATAAGTGTATTTGCAATATTAGCATCATAACTATAGGTATCCTCGCCAACTTTTGAAGTATAGCTATTGGCAGGATTAATTGGAGTAACAGATGCTTTCATTTTATCAATATAAATGTCACTTATAATATTTTCACTAGGTATTAAGTGAGCAAAGCCTTGACGCACACTAATATTTGAAAACATAGGATTTTTCACATTAAAACCAATAAATTCAAATTGGTTAGTAGGAAATTCTACAGCATTATTACTTAAATCTGTAGATATTGAACCAAGATTGTTAATATCCACAGTAGCTGTATCAATAACATCTGATTCAAGAGCTTGGAATTCAGTATCAGCATCAGGCATAATTTTAACATTTATTTTTGATATATAAGGACTACCATTTAAACCCGTTGATGATGCACTAAGATTCATTTCTTTAACAAGAGTATAATTATCAAATTTATAGCTGCCGTTACCAACAGGTTTCATTTCGTCAGCCTTATTGCTGTTGTAATAATGCTTAGGTATAACAGGGAAACAAAGGCTGTAACCTACAGAACCAAGTCCTTTAGAGTAGCTTATTTTCAACTTTTGAATAAGATGTTATATTTTCAGCACAGCTTTTATATATAGTATCAAGTTCAGCATCTTCTAGTTGACTTAATGTATAAGTTACATCAGATGCTGTAAGGTTAGTACCATCATCCCATTTAACCCCAGATTTTAGTTTAAGTGTAACTGTATTTCCGTTTATAGTATAGCTTTCAGCAAGGTTAGGAACAACTTGCATATTTTCGTCAACAACAAATAATGGTTCATAAATAAGCCTTAAAACTTTGTCAACAGTATTATCTCTGTTTTTTATAGGGTTAAGGGTTTCTGGTTTGTGCATAGCAATAGTCATTGTACCACCAGTTGTAGGAGATACTGTTTTTTCTTCAGTTTGTACACTGTTGTTTTCAGTTGCCTTTTCAGTGCCACAAGCTGTAAATATCATAGTACAGGCAACAATAAGGCTAATTATTCGCAATTTCATATAAATCAGTCCTCAATATTATTTCGTAAATTGTCTTGTAAGACATTACTTTTTCTACATAATTTTCTGTTTCTCCATAAGGGATATAGTCTAAGTATTCACCATTTGAACTATACTTAGTATCTCCCAACCATTTTTTTACATTACCAATACCAGCATTATAGGCAGCAGCCATAAGTTCTTCATTACCGTTAAACTGTTTAGATAAATAATTAAGTACCCAACAGCCAATGTCTATGTTGACATCAGGGTCTTCTATTGTAGCATAGCTAAAGTTTTTAATACCCATATTTTCCACAGCCCAGTCAATTGTGTTGGGCATAAGTTGCATTAGTCCTCTTGCACCTTTATGGGATTCAGCATCAGTTTTAAATCTGCTTTCTGTATTTATTACAGCACATACAAGACCTGGGCTTAAGTTATATTTGTCACTGTATTTTATTATTTGCTCTCCATATTTTATAGGAAACATTACACATATTGCACAATATATTACAAATAGCAATATTATTATCCATAGTATAGCTTGGAGTATAAATTTAACTAACCTAAACATTTCCACTCTCCTTTTTAGTGGTATATAATTAACCACTATTATTAAAATTCAAAAGAATAAAAGTTTTGAGTAAGTCCCTGATTAATCATTTTATGTTTTACAATATTTTCAAGAGTTTCTAAACTACCATTGTTTTCAATAATAAAGTCGCTTTTTTCTGCCAATGTATTAAAATCTTTTTGATTTCTAAATCTTAATAGTGCTTGCTCTTTAGTTATTCCATCTCTTTCCATAACTCTTTTTAATCTTACATCAGTGTTTGCATTTACAACCCAAATATAGTCACAAATTTGATTAAGCCTAGACTCAAAAAGGAGAGGAGCATCAATTACAACACACTTTTTATCTCTGTGTTTTTCTATGGCGACCATTACTCCCTCACATATATATTTATGAGTTATGCGATTTAAAAGTGAAAGTTTATTAATATCTGTAAATACAATACTGCCTAAAGACTGTCTGCTTATTGAACCATCATCATTTAAAATAGTTTTTCCAAAGGCTGTTACAATGTCGTTGTAAGCAATACCTCCAATTTCCATATTTTCGTGTGCTATTTTATCACAGTCAATTATATATGCTCCATTTTTAGCCATAATATTTGATACGGCACCTTTGCCTGAACCGCTTGTTCCTGTTAAACCTATTACTGTCATATTACTCCTTCTTTTCTGTTATTAAATATTGTAAATATATTGCTACAATCATAAGTACAAAACTAGCTATACACATTGTTCTTATATTAGTAAAATAATGTGAAGTAAGTGCTACAAATAGAAATGAAATCCAACCCAAAACACATAATACATAGCCTAAAAGCCAAATCTTACTTTCTTTATAAGTTCTGTCACTTGAAATATAAAACTTAATAAAACAAGGAATAGCAATAGCAAACATTGAATTTCTAATAGGTATAAATTCACCATTTGTAATACCTTTGCCTGTTGTATCAAGTTTAAAAACAAGAAATAGCATTACTACTGTTGATAAAAACACAACAATACTTGCCAAATATGAAAGAACTTTCTTTTTATCCATATTATCACCTACTTAACTTCATACCAGTTGTTCCCAGTGTGTACTTCTGCTATTAAAGGAACAGAAAGGGTAACGGCATTTTCCATTTCTTCTTGAAGTATTTGAGAAACTTTTTCTTCTTCGTTTTTGTAAGCCTCAATAAGAAGTTCATCGTGTACTTGTAATACAAGCTGGGACTTAAGACCTTCTTTTTTCATTCTGTTGTAAACTTTAACCATAGCTATTTTAATAATGTCTGCAGCCGTACCTTGAACTGGCATATTCATAGCTACTCTTTCACCAAAAGAACGCTGTATAAAATTAGAACTGTTTATTTCTGGTATATATCTTCGTCTATTAAACATAGTTATACCATAACTGTTTTCTTTGGCAAAGTTTACGCAAGAATCTATAAAAGCCTTTATTTTAGGATATTTTTCAAAATAGCTTGAAATATAATTGTCAGCCTCTTTTTTTGTAATACCTAAATCCTGAGAAAGACTAAAAGCTCCAATACCATATATTATACCAAAATTAACGGCTTTGGCATTTCTTCTTTGTAAAGGAGTAACCTCATCAAAAGGTACATTAAATACTTGAGATGCTGTAATTGTGTGTATATCTTGGTTTTCATTAAAAGCTTTAATAAGTATTTCGTCACCCGAAAGGTGAGCCAAAACTCTAAGTTCAATTTGCGAATAGTCAGCATCTATATATACACAATCTTTTTTGGGTACAAAGACTTTTCTAAGCTGTCTTCCTAATTCAAGTCTAACAGGTATATTTTGAAGGTTAGGTTCAGTTGAGCTTATTCTGCCTGTTGTTGTTATAGTCTGGTTAAATGTAGAATAAATTCTGTCATCATCCTGCAAAACAGCTAAAAGACCTTCAGCATAAGTTGATTTAAGTTTTGCATAAGAACGGTATTCTAAAACTTTGCCGACTATTTCATCTTTATCTTTAAGTTTTTCAAGAATATCCGCTGATGTAGACCAACCGGTTTTAGTTTTTTTGCCACCTTTAAGACCTAATTTTTCAAAGAGAATATAGCTTAACTGTTTAGGCGAATTTATGTTAAATTCTTCACCGGCTAACCAATAAATATCCTTTGTAAGTTCTTGTATTTTGCCATCAAGATTTTTTCCGTAGTCAATAAGCCCTTGTCTGTTAACACCCATACCGGCAAGTTCCATATTAGCTAATACATATGTTAAAGGTAATTCTATTTTGTAATATAAGTCTTGTTGATTATTTTCTGTTAATTTTTTATTAATAATACTGTAAGCTCTGTAGCTTATGTCGCAGATTCTGCCACAGTATTCTGCAAACTCATTATCGCTTAAGTCATTAAGGCTTTTTTTGCTTTTGCCTTTACCTAAAATTTCTTCTGCTGAAGGATAGCTTTCATTTAAAAAGTCCTCTGCAAGTTCGTTATATTCATAATTATCCATTGACGAATTAATAATGTAACCACCTATCATAGTGTCAAAAACAATATTGTTAAGGTTAATACCTTTTCTCTTAAGTAAAACAATATCTTCCTTAGCATTGTGGGCAATTTTATAATTTTGATTTTCAAAAAAATCCTTAAATATATTTAAAATTTCATTTTCATTTATTCTAAACACATAAGCTGTATTTGCTTTTTGAGTTATTGCAATACCCTTAACAACAGAATTTTCTGTAATAAGTTTGTAGCTACAGTATTCAAAAGGATTAATTTCAGCTAAAATATCTTTAGCTTCAGTAATTTCTTTAATAATTTTATAATTGGCAATATGCTTTTCACTAACTTTGTCAGTGTCAAAACGATTAAGCATTGACTTAAATTCATACTGTTTAAACATTGAATAAGCATTTTCGTTAAATATATCTTCAATTTTAGCATCTTCAATATTAAAGTTGACAGGCACATTAGTTTTAATAGTAACAAGCCATTTACTCTTTAATGCCTGTTCAGCAAATGCAACAAGGTTTTCACTTGCTTTTTTAGGCTTAATATGACTGGCATTTTCAATAGCTGACTCTACAGACTTGTACTGTTGTATAATCTTAATAGCTGTTTTTTCGCCAATAGATGGGACACCGGGAACATTATCACTTGTATCGCCCATAAGTGCCTTAACATCAATAAATTCATTAGGAGTAACACCATAGGTTTCTTCAACCTCTTTAGCATTGTAATTTTCAATTATTGTGTTACCAGCCTTAGTTTTAGGTATTCTTATTTTAATAGTGTTTGTTGCAAGTTGCAACAAATCTCTGTCGCCACTTACTATTACTGGAGAAATACCTTTGTTGTCAGCAATGTTGGCTAAAGTACCAAGTAGGTCATCAGCTTCATATCCGCCCATTTCAAGAGTTTTAATATTCATAGAGGCAAGAACCTTTTTGACTAATTCCATTTGTGGTCTTAATTCTACTGGCATTGGTTTTCTGGTTCCTTTGTACTCTGTATATTCTAAGTGTCTGAATGTTGGCTGATGAACATCAAAGCACACTGTGCAATAATCAGGTTTTTCTTCATCAAGCAATTTAAAAAAAATATTTAAAAAGCCGTAAACACCATTTGTAAATGTACCCTCCTTGTTTGTAAGGAGAGGCATTGCATAGAAGGCTCTGTTCATTAAACTGTTGCCGTCTAAAAGCATAATTTTTTCAGCCATAATACGCTACCTCCGTTGTTATATAATTGCCTAAATTATAGTATACTAAATTTTTAACAATATTAAAAGGGTATTTTTGAAATTTAATAATAAAGTCAAAAACATAATAAAAATCAGTTGTTTTAATATTTTATACAACATAAAACAAAGGTGGATAATGGTATACTTGATTTATTTGCAAAATTTGAAAGAAAGACTTTAAAAGGCGATGTCAGATTAGCCTTTGGGCAGGTAGAGAAAGAAAACTATTTATTGTCTTTTGCTGAATATTGGTTTATATAGTGCTATAATATATCCAAACTGTTATTATCATCAGTTTATGCAAAGGAAAAAACAAGACGGTTGTTATTCTATCTGTTTTATTATAAAGGTGCCTATGATTTAGGTATATTAATATATGAAATGAGTATTATTCATTATATTATTATTGTCAATTATTATAATAATTGTAATGATATAGATATAGAAAATTCTTTAAAAAAATTAAAGCATTTAAGAGAAAATGATTTGATTGATGAATTCGACTATCAACAGAGGAAAAAAGAAGTATTAGATATGCTATAAAAGGTATTTTTTATCTAATGACTGAGCTGTATTATTCGCCAAAAAGGACTACAGTATAACACCATAGTCCTTTTTTACAAGTGAATATTTTTTTTATTCAGCTTTTACCTTATCCCAAAGACTAGCAAGTTTAACTCTTAAAACCTCATTATCCTTAAATATTTCGTCCTTGTCATAACCTGTTCTTGGCAAATAAGCCTCGTTTTCATAATATTCGCCACTTTCTGCTGTCATATCTGCAAGTACATTAGAATTTGATGATGCGTAACCTACAGTTGAAGAATTAGAATAAGATGCGTCATAAGTTAAAATATAGTTTATAAATTCGTTAGCAAGTTTAGGATTTTCTGCATTTTTAGGGATTACCATAGCATCACTCCAAAGATTAGTACCCTCCTTAGGAGTATAGAAACCCATATCCTCGTTTTGTGATAAAATATAAGCTGCATCACCACTATAAACAACTGCAATATCCTTGTTACCATTAGCCATAGCATCAATAACTTCATCAGTCACATAAGATGGCTCCATAGTTCCATTCATTTCCTTTAACCATTCATAAGCTGCATTTATTTCATTATCATTTTCAGTATTCATAGAATAACCTAAAGCCTTTAAAGCTACCATAAAAGCATCTCGCTGAGAATCATATACATAAATATTGCCTTTATACTTCTGATTTTTTAAAATATTGTAGCCTTCTTTTTCAAGGTCTTCCATTGATACATTGTTTTTGTTGTATACAAGACCTACATTACCCCAAAAATAAGGTACTGAATAAGTATTGTCTGGGTCATAATCGTGATTTATACCTTCAGCTAAGTTAGTAATATTAGGTATTGCATTTTTATCAATAGGCTGAAGCATATCTTCATTAATAAGTCTTTCAATCATATAGTCAGATGGTACAAGAACATCATACTTGTCACCAGCTTGAAGTTTAGTGTACATAGCTTCGTTAGAGTCAAAGTATTCTGAAACAACATTAACACCATATTCTTTTTCAAAGTTTTCAATAACATCATCACCAATGTATTCGCCCCAGTTATAGAACTTTAATGTGTCTGAGCCATACTTGGCAACTGCGTCCTGACTTGTTGCTTCACTACTACAGCCAGTAAGTAACAATGCTGAGCCTAAAAATAATGCAATTAATTTTTTCATTTAATTAAATTCTCCTTATTTTTTAATTTTTTTTCTTTTATAATTGGTGCAATGTTTACAATAAGTATAAATATAGTAATAATAAGAATAATTAATGATGACATTGCGTTTACAGTTGGATTTACTCTCTTAGTCATTGTGTAAATCATAATTGAAACATTGTTGACACCATTGCCTGTTACAAAGTAAGATATAACAAAATCGTCAAAACTCATAGTAAAGGCAATCAAAGCACCTGCCATAATTCCCGATGTTATTTGAGGAACTATAACCTTAGTCAATGCCTGTCTTGGTGTACAGCCTAAGTCAAGGGCTGCGTCAAGTATGTTTGGGTCAAGAGAGCGAAGCTTTGGCAACACACTAAGTATAACAAAAGGTATACAAAACATAATATGTGCTAATAAAAGACTTACAAAGCCCTTTTTAATAGAAAGGGAGCTAAAGAACATAAGAAGTCCGATAGCTGTTACTATATCAGGATTCATAATAGGTAAGTCATTTATTTGTTCAACCATTCGTCTTAATACTTTATTAGATTTTGACAAACCTATGGCAGTTATTGTACCAACTACTGTTGATATAATTGTCGCAATTACAGCTATTGCTATTGTGTAAAATATTGAGTCCATCATATCTGAACTATTAAAAAGTTTCTCATACCATTTAAGGGAAAAACCACTAAACTTGCTTAATGATTTTGAACTGTTAAATGAAAATATAACAGTATAAACAATAGGCAGATAAAAGAAAAACATTAAAAGCCCTATAAGAACTTTTGAAAATATATGTTTGCTTTCTTTGCTTTTCATTAGGCATTACCTCCTTTTGCAGAGATACGCTTATCTATATGTCTTGCAAGTGCCATAGTTACAATTATTATTATAGACATAATAAGTGATATTGCACTGCCAAAGCCCCAATTACCTGTTGTAAGGAATTGTGTTTCTATAACATTACCAATAAGTACATATTGTCCTCCACCTAAAAGTTTAGGAATAAAGAAACTTGATACAGCGGGAAGGAATACCAAAGTAATACCACTTATGACTCCTGGTACTGAAAGAGGCAGTGTTACTTTAAAAAATGCTTGAACTTTGTTAGCACCTAAATCATTAGCAGCTTGTATGTAGCTTTCGTCCATTTTACTTAAGGCATTGTAAATTTGTAATATCATAAATGGAATAAAGTTGTAAACCATACCTAATACTACTGCAAATGTAGTTTCAAGTAATTTTACTGGGCTTATGCCAAAGAAGGCAAGTAATGAGTTTATAAGTCCATTTTTATCAAGTATACCTCGCCAAGCGTAAGTTCTAACAAGCATATTTATCCAAGTTGGCAATGTAATCATAAGTACCATTATCATTTGTGATTTAGGCTTAAGTTTTGCCATAATATATGCAGTAGGGTAGCCAATAAGTATACATATTAATGTAGTTGAAACTGCAATAACAAGTGACCTTTTTAATACATCAATAAAAACTTTGTCTTCAAAGAAATAAGCAAAGTTGTCAAGTGTAAAGCGAATGTTCATAACTGAGTTGCTTTCTTTAGTAAAGGCATACATTACAATCATAAGCATTGGCAATACAACCATAATTACTGACCATATAATATAGGGATATACCATACTTTTAAAATTTTTCATATCAGAACCCTTCCTTTGACATTATGTGTAAATCATCAGGAGTGAATGTCAAGCCAATTCTGTCACCAACTTTATATTGGTCAGTAGTGTCTATTTTGTACTCAGCACCTCTTGTTTTAAATGTAATTTCATATATGCCAGGTGTAATACTTTCAGGTGCGAAGTTATATTCAACATCTGTTATGTCAATACTTTCTGAACCATCTTTTGTCCAAGCCTGTGCATTAGCCCAAGTTTTAAGGTCTGTATCAAGTACCATACTTTCCTTTATATCATCAATATCTTTATAAATATTAACAGCATAGATAATTTCATCATATTCTGTAGCTTCAACCTTGTTTTCGTCAGCTACTATTGCTTGTACGGTCTTAGATGTACCTGATGATGTAGCAAATGTTACATCATAGCTACCTTTTTCTGACTTAATATCATAGTCAACTTTTGTTATAGATATAAGTTGTTCTTCATCATCTGTTTTCCAAGCTTGAGCGTTAGCTCTTGCTATAATATCGGCTCTTGTAAGTTCTTCTTCAATATCACTTATATCAAGGTAAAAGTCATTAGCTGTTATAGATTCATTGGCACTTTCGTTGACAATAGGCTTAACATCATCAACTTTCATTTTAACAGTAATACTTGTACCTGTACGAACTTCAACTATAGTTTCATAGTGAACTCCTTTAAACAGAACAGATTTAACCTTACCTGCTATTTTGCCTTCATTTAAAGGTACAATATCAATATCTTCAGGTCTTATAACAACATCGACTCTTTCATCTTTCTCAAAGCCATAGTCTACACAGTTAAAAAGTTTACCGTTAAAGGCAACCTTGTAATCATCACGCATAATACCTTCTATTATATTACTTTCTCCAATAAAGTTAGCGACATACTTATTGACTGGTTCATTGTAAATATTAGTTGGAGAACCTACTTGCTGAATTTCACCGTCTTTCATAACAACAATTTTGTCAGACATAGTAAGGGCTTCTTCTTGGTCGTGGGTTACAAATATAAATGTAATACCAACTTCCTTTTGTATTTTTTTTAGTTCTCTTTGCATTTCTTTTCTAAGTTTTAAGTCAAGAGCACCTAAAGGCTCGTCAAGGAGAAGTACCTTTGGCTCGTTTACTAAGGCTCTAGCAATAGCTACTCTCTGTTGTTGACCACCGGACATTTCAGTTACACTTCTCTTGCCAAAATCTTCAAGACCTACAAGTTTAAGCATTCTCATAACTTTCTGTTCAATAATGTCTTTAGGTTCTTTTTTTAGCTTCAGACCAAAGGCTATATTGTCATATACATTAAGGTGAGGAAAAAGAGCATATTTCTGGAATACAGTATTTAGTTCTCTTTTGTGAGGAGGCAAGTTTGAAATATCCTTGCCGTCAAATAGGATAGTACCCTCGTTCTGTTGTAAAAAACCACCTAATATTCTTAAAAGGGTGGTTTTACCACAGCCACTAGGACCTAGTAACGTTACAAATTCATTTTCGTAAATATCAAGGTTAATACCTTTTAAAACAATCTGACCATCAAAGTCTTTAACGATGTTTTTAAATTGTATAAGTTTATTCATTTCAACCTCCAATATCTCTTTAATTTACTAAAGTTATTATAACATAATGGTTTTAAAAAGCAATAAAAATATTTGTAAAATTTTAAATTAACTATTGCATTTTTATGTGCAGTGTGCTATAATGATATTGTTAAAAGATTAACAATATTTTGCAGTATTTATATTTTTTTGCTGTCAAATAAGTGTTTTATTGGAGGGATTGACTATGATGAGATTCACATTACCAAGAGATTTGTATTATGGCAAGGAAGCTATTGATGTTCTTAAGACCATTAAGGGCAAAAAGGCTGTTGTAGTTGTAGGCGGTGGCTCTATGAAGCGTTTTGGTTTCCTTGATAAAGTTGAAAATAATTTAAAGGAAGCTGGTATTGAAGTTAAACTTATTGAAGGCGTTGAGCCGGATCCATCAGTTGAAACTGTTATGAAGGGTGCTGCTGTTATGAGAGAGTTTGAGCCTGACTTAATTGTTGCTATGGGTGGAGGTTCTCCTATTGATGCAGCTAAGGCTATGTGGGTTTTCTATGAATATCCTGATTGTACATTTGAGCAGTTAATTACTCCTTTTAGTTTTCCAGAGTTAAGACAGAAGGCTAAGTTTATTGCTATTCCTTCTACTTCAGGTACTGCTACAGAGGTTACAGCGTTCTCTGTTATTACTGACTACTCTAAGGGTATTAAGTATCCTTTAGCAGACTTTAATATTACTCCTGATGTTGCTATTGTTGACCCTGATCTTGCAGAAACTATGCCTGCTAAGCTTGTTGCTTATACAGGTATGGATGCACTTACTCATGCTATTGAGGCTTATGTATCTACTTTAAATAGTCCGTTTACTGACCCTCTTGCTATTAAGGCTATTCAGATGGTTAATAAACACCTTATTAATTCTTATAGTGGTAATATGGTTGATAGAGAACAGATGCATTATGCTCAATGTCTTGCAGGTCAGGCATTTAGTAATGCTTTGTTAGGTATTGTTCACTCAATGGCTCATAAGACTGGTGCAGCATTTTCAACTGGTCATATTGCTCACGGTTGTGCTAATGCTATGTATCTTCCTTATGTAATTAAGTATAATGCTAAGGTTGCTGAAGCTAGATATGCTGATATTGCTAGAAGTATTGGTATTGATGGTACTGATGCAGAATGTGTAGAAACTCTTCGTGCTAGAATTGATAACTTTAATAAAGCTATGAATATTCCTAAAACTCTTAAGGAATTTGGTATTAACGAAGATGAATTTAAGGAAAAAATTGGTGAAATTTCTAAGAATGCTGTTGCAGATGCTTGTACAGGTTCTAACCCAAGAGAAATTACTCCTGAAGTTATGGAGAAATTGTTTAATTGTATTTACTATGGTACAGAAGTTGACTTCTAATATACATAGAAAAAAGAGTTTTAATATATGGTTATATATAAAGAGGATGCTTATAATGGCATCCTCTTTTTTAATTAAAGTTTTCTGTTGTAATTTCGTTTAATTCAGTAGTAGATTCAATAGCTGGTGTTGTTTCAACTTCCGGAATTTTTTCTGGAGGAGTTGTTGTTTTTGCAGTTATTTCTATATCTACGACAGGGTCTTCACTTATAACAGCATTAGCCGGTAAATTGATTTTTAGTGGTACTGTATGTTTGCCTTCGCTAAGATTTGTAACATCAATCATAGGTGTTAATGTAGCTATGTCAATGTTGTTAACTCCACCAATTTCGAGGGTTATTTCATCATCATCAAAATTAATATTATAGTTAGCACCAAGACCTACAGCTTTTATTGTTGATGTTGGTATTACATAATCTTCGGCACTTTTAACGCCTACTTTTATTGTTACATTTATCTTTTTTGCTTTGGCTTCAAGACCTGCTTTTTCTAATATATCGCTTATGTCAATAGCTTTTGTAGTTTCCTTTGTAATTGATGTTAAATCTATAGGTGGTAAAGTAATACTTTCTGGAACTCTATCGTTAAAGCTTGTAGCATTAATTGATTTAGGTGAGTATTCAATTGATAATAGTTCAAGCTGGTCTGGTAGGTTGCCGGTAGTTACAGGTTCTTCTATTTTAATAACATTGTTTTTCTTAATTACAACAGAAACATTTATTGACTCAGGCTCGATAATAAAGCCTTTAAGTGCTGTATCATTAGTATCGTAAACTGTCATTTTGCAATTTTTATTTACAGTTTCCTTTGCATTTGTAATATCTATAGTTGCCAAAACTTTTTCTACAGTATTAATTATACTATTTGGACCAGTTACCTCTACTTCTTCGGTATCACTTGTGGCATCATCAGCTACATATCCAGACATTGGTGAGCCGTATGTGGCAAGTTCAACTGGTATTGTTCTTGTTGCTGCCTTGTCTATTTCAATTTCAGCCCCATTAGGATAGTAGCTTGAAATATCATAATTATATAAGTATGAATTACTAGGTAGTGAAGGAACAATGGCAGCAGTAATTGTGTAAGGAAAATTGGAATTTTGGTCAATTTCTATTTTTGACAAATCAATTTTAGCCTTAATACTATTTTTATTTTCTGTCTTACTAAGAGCATCAAGAGCTGGTCTTGATGCTTCGACTTTTATAGTAACAGTAGCACTATCAAAGTCTTGTATATTACTTACAATATATCCCTTTTCAGTTAATGCTTCCATATTTTCAAATGTGATAGGTGCAGTAAATGTCTTGATTTCTGTAGGATTAATTGTATTCATTACAAGAAACCACATAAATACAGCAATAACCAGGGAGAAGATTTTCCACAAAAGGTCACGAGAAAAAAAGTTTTTAATTCCTCTTAATAAATGGTGAGAGGAGTTTACATTGTTATTCTTCATTTTTATTTTTCCCCCTCCAGAACATATTTATATTTATAGCAGGAGATTTAACACCTTCTGCTATTTTTTCGAGTATAGATTTAAGCTCTTGAGGAGTAATAGCTTTTTTAAGTTTTCCTTCTCTAGCAATAGAAATCTTACCGGTTTCTTCTGATACAACAATGAAGTAAGCGTCTGAATCTTCGCTGCCACCTACAGCAGCTCTGTGACGAGTACCAAGTTCTTGACCAATTTCTTTTTGAGTAACAGGAAGAATACAGCTGGCAGATGCAATTTTGTTATTTCTTATAATAACAGCACCGTCGTGGAGAGGTGTTTTGTTTACAAATATATTTTGTAAAAGTTGTGCAGTAACATTGCCGTTTATTTCTACACCGGAATTTTTGGAAATGTCACCCATAGGCACATGTTGCTCAATTACTATGAGAGCACCAGTTCTTTCAGCTGAAAGATTGACACAAGCCTTGTATATTTCATTAGCAGTTTCCATAGTTATTTTACCATTTGATGTAGGGGTTTGGAGTATGCCTGAAATATTAGTCATAGCACCTGTACCAATTTGCTCAAGAGCCTTTCTTAATTCAGGCTGGAAAATAATTATAACTGCAATAACACCAACAGACAATGTCTTTTCAATTATCCAGGACAAAGTATAAAAATGTAGGTAATAGCTTAAAAGCGACACTATAATAATAATGAGTAGACCTCTAAAAAGTGTCCAAGCTCTAGTTTCTTTAATCCAATGTATAATTACATATATAAGACAGGTTACTAGAAATATATCAATGACATCTGTTATTCTTACAGATGGAATTTTAAATGTATCAATATTTATTTGTCTAAAAAAATCGCTTAATGGACTGCTCATACCATTTTGCATAGACTCACCCTCTTGTTATTTTTTCTGTATTATAGTATATCATAATTTTATTAAATAAAATGTTACAAATTAATTAAAATAAAGGATATATTTAAGGTTTTTTGGTAAGTATAATATTATGGTTAAAAGATTTTTTATTTATGGAGGAATTGGACTTTGTATTGAAGTCTTTTGGACTGGTTTATGCGGTTTTTTTGGAGGAGATTATACATTTATGGGACATAGCTCTCTTGTTATGTTTCCTATTTATGGAAGTGTGGTGTTTTTAGAACCTCTTTTTAAGGAACTTAAATATAACAATATTCTATTAAGAGGTGTTGCCTATATGCTTCTTATATTTGCTGTGGAATATTTTTCGGGAACTTTACTTAATAAAATTGGTATTTGCCCCTGGTCTTATGTTAAGGCTAAATATAATATAAGTGGAGTTATAAGAGTTGATTATATGCCTTTGTGGTTTGGGGTAGGTATTATATATGAAAGAATATATGGACTTATAAAGTAGTCTTTTAATTTGTCACAATACTGTAATATTTAATATTAAGATTATGTGTTATAATATAGGTGTAAGTAGTTGTTGCTTTCACCTATATTTTTGTTATTATTCTTATATTTTTATACGAATTAACTAAAAAGTAACCTGACTGTAACAGTGCTGTAACATTAATATAGTATAATACATACATAGTTAATTTATTAAATTTAGTCGAAAGGAGGACACTTATATTATGAAAAAGCTTTTATTATCGTTGTTTGCTGTTATTGCTACAACAATTGTTATATTAGCTGTTCCTGTAGCTGCCAATGCTAATCCTGTCAATAATTTCAAGATTACAAGTGGTATTAATACTGCAAAGTCCTCTGAAATTACATTTGATTCTACAAGAGTTGTTTCAGGTACTGCAGAACCAGGTTCTAAGATTACTATTACACTTTATGAACCTATTACAGTTAACGGAACCACAACTTATAAATATATTAGATCCTACACTATTACAGTAGGTTCAAGTGGTATTTTCTCTCAGAGTATTAGCCTTAAGGAAAGCAAAAATTATGTTGTTGTTGCTGCCAGAAAAGATGGCAGATATTCTGAAGTTAAAACTACTATAACTAGAAAAAATGCAGTATTAAAAGCAACACTTTCACAAAGTATTGCTGTTCCTGGTGGACGCAGTTGGTAATAAATTTTATAAAGGAATAAATATATGAAAAACTTCGGAAGGAATTTTATAATTGCTTTTTTGATGGTTTTGACTATTTATCAAACAGGTGAGTTATGGTTTGGAAATTTTTCGGACCATAACTTTTTTTCTTTGTTTAATAATAGCGAAACCACATATTCTAAAAATGTAGCATATACATTAAATCGACTTATTGTTAATCTTGGTGATAACAAGGTTATATGCCGTGGTAGTGATATTTATGGCAGTGAATATAAAACGCTTTTTGACAAAAGTGTATCTAATGCTCTTTTAAAGGGTGTAGTGACAGAAAATACCGGTGATATAGATTGGAGTAATATTCTTGACAACAGAGCCATTATTTATGAATATAGTTGTACTTTTGAAGGTAGTGATTTGTCAGGCATATTTAATGTTAAAAGTGATAATTGCAGTAAAGTTAAAACCTATAATACAATTATTATTTCTCCAAGAGCTGATAATTCTTTTATGCGTGTAGTTTTCTATGATTCAGAAAAAAACACAAGTACAACTATTGACCTTAAAAGCGACAGTATAATTGGTCAGTGTTACGAAACAAGTTCTGAATTTGTAAATAATGATGATGGTATCTACTACATATCGAGTGTAGAAAATGGGTTTAACATTTTTAATGGTAATAAATTTTTGCCTCAAAGCAAATCTGAAATTTATAGCTATTCGGCTATTGAACCTCATCTTACACTGACTGATATGTCTATGATTGAAAAAAATGCTAATATATTTTTTGACAATGCAGCAGCCAAAAATTATACGAAAAATGATGGGACTTATGCTTTTAGTGATGAAAGCTCTGTTGTTAAATTTTACAATAATAATGTCTTAGAATACTTTAATTATTCAACTAAAAGTAAAAATGACAGCAGTTTTACAGCTAATTATGTAGCAGCTATTAATATAATTAAAAGAGATAGCTTTATAACAAATGAATTTTATTTGGATAGATATATTCTTAATGACGGACAGTATGTTTTTTATTTTAATTACAAAATAAATGATTTAACACTTGTCCCTGGCGAAAATATTAAAGAGCTTACTGGTATGAATAGTATGATTGAAGTAACTGTATCAGAAGGCAGTGTAGATAAGTATAAAAAATATGCTTGTCGTTATACTATTTCAGATAAAACTGTTTTTAACACTAAGGTAGACTTTGTTAGTGCTGTTGATGAAATATATGCAACATTATATAAGGGAGCGAACAATGCAGAGAAAGTAGATGACATAACTCTTGCCTATATTGCAGAAACTAAAACTTTTGGTTTAAATTGGATTGTAGATATAAATAATGAAAAATATGTTGTGTCAACAGACAGGCAGGTGTAGTTATGGATTGGATAAAGGCAAAAAAATATACGATTATTGTTCTTGTTATTTTGAATATAGTACTTTTAGTGCTTAATATTTATAAGAGCTTTGATACAAGATTAAGTTATAGCAGGATAAATGCCCTTAATTCTATTTTAAAAAGTGATAATATTACTCTTTCAACTAAACTCCCAACAAGTTTTAAGCCAATGGCAGAAATTAATGCAAGCGAATATTCTTTTGACCATATT
>UQRG01000008.1 GCA_900543365.1 uncultured Eubacterium sp.
CCGCCATAACCAATTCTTTCAGCAGCTGTAGTTGTTTCTGTAGAACCATCAGTACTTACAGCCTCACTTGCCGCCTCTGTTGTGCCAGAAAAAACAGCATTAAGTCCACCATTTTCGTTAGTAACAACTTCACCATTAGCATCAGTTTCAACTTCAAGTTCAACTGCATCATCTGATGATGAAGAAGTTTGTGTACTTGCAACATTACCTACACCTAAAAGCGAAACAGCCACAAGACCAGCAGTAATGACAAGTACAAGTAAAAGAATAAAAGCATTCTTACCTTTCATTTGTCTTTCCTCCTTAAAAATATCTAACAAACATTATACAATCTAAGTCAAAATATGTCAACAAATTTTCACTTAAACCCTATAAAATTGTATAGTTTTACCAATTAATCATTTAGTTCATCCTTAGCTTCAACAGCCTTAATCATAATGGCACATTCAATTCTCTTTTTCTGCATTTCACAACCAATTTCATAAGGTGTAATAAGGTCACCGTGAGAATTATATGAATTAGCTACACAACCACCAGAGCAATAGAACTTAGCCCAACAGTTTTGACAGACAGGCTTGTTGTAAACATTACACTGTTCAAAATCTTTACGAATATTAGTATTTACAACACCAGTATCAACTGTACCCATTTTAAACTGTTCCTGACCAACAAACTGATGGCAAGGATAAAGGTCACCTGTTGGAGTAACAGCAAGATACTCTGTACCAGAACCACAACCTACAAGTCTTTTAGTTACACAAGGTCCACCTGTTAAGTCAATCATAAAGTGAAAGAAATTAAACCATTGTCCATTTTTTCTTCTTTCAATAATATCTTTAGCAAGCTGTTCATACTCTTTAAAAATACCAGCTAAATCTTCTTCCTGAATAGCATAATCTTCACTTGGGTCAGCTACAACAGGCTCAACAGAAATCTGCTTAAACCCTAAATCAGCAAGATGAAGAACATCTTTACCAAAATCAAGATTATGTCTTGTAAAAGTACCTCTTACATAATAATCTGTCTGATTTCTACTTTCAGCAAGTTTTTGGAATTTAGGAACAATATTATCATAAGAACCTTGTCCTCCGGCTCTAGGTCTCATTCTATCGTGAACCTCTTTACGACCATCAATACTAAGAACAACATTGTGCATATTCTCATTAATGTAATCCATAATTTCATCATTCAGTAAAATACCATTAGTTGTTATAGTAAATCTAAAGTTCTTTCCGTTTTCCTTTTCAATACTTCTTGCATATTCAACAATGCCCTTAACAACTTCAAAGTTCATTAAAGGTTCGCCACCAAAAAAGTCAACTTCAAGATTTTTTCTCTTTCCAGATGCTTTAATAAGAAAATCAATTGCTTTCTTACCAACTTCAAGGCTCATAAGTTCTCTCTTGCCGTGGTACTCACCTTCTTCAGCAAAGCAATACTTACACTTTAAATTACAATCGTGAGCAATGTGTAAGCAGAGAGCCTTAACAACTGGGTCTCTTTTTTCAATAAGAGGTACAACTTCCTTGTATATATCTTCTGTATAAATAAGCTTTTCTTTCTCAAGTTCAGCTATTTCATTATATGCTTCCTTAAGTTTATCCTCTGAATACTTATTATTAAGTCTAGAAACTATTTCTTCAACAGATAGTTCCTTATAATGATCCAATACATCATAAACAATTTCATCAACTATATGAACAGCACCACTATTTACATCTAATACAATAAAAAGACCGTTCATACTATACTTATGTATCATAAAATTCACCTTTCATAATAATATAACAAAATACACAAAAATTAAGCTAAGCAAGTTATGCTTAGCTTAATCAAGATTTAAATATTATCTGTTTTCACAAGCCTGATTTGCTACTGTACAAGAAGTCTTGCAAGCTGACTGGCAAGAAGTCTGACACTCACCGCAGCCACCCTTTGCTACAGTGTTCTGGAGTAACTTAGTGTTTAAAGTCTTAATGTGCTTCATAGTCATTTCCTCCTTTATAAAATATCTTATTATATAGTATAACATATACTATGTTATATTGCAAGTTGTAAATTAAATGCCTTAAATATTATACATTAAATCTAAAGAGAATTACATCTCCGTCTTTAACAACATATTCCTTACCTTCACTTCTATACACACCAGCCTCCTTAGCTGCTGTAATAGAGCCAAGTTTAACAAGGTCATCATAAGTAACAACTTCAGCTCTAATAAAACCTCTTTCAAAATCAGAATGGATTTTACCAGCAGCCTGAGGTGCTTTTGTACCTTCAGTAATAGTCCAGGCTCTTACTTCCTGCTCACCAGCAGTAAGGTAACTAATAAGTCCAAGCAAAGAGTAACTAGCATTAATAAGTCTGTCAAGACCACTAGTTTCACAACCTAAATCAGCAAGAAATTCCTGCTTTTCATCATTTTCAAGTTCAGCAATTTCTTCTTCAATTTTAGCACAAACAACAAATACACCAGAACCTTCAGCCTTAGCGTGTTCTCTAACTGCCTGAACATGAGGATTATTTGCACCATCATCAGCAAGGTCATCTTCTGAAACATTAGCTGCATATAAAACCGGCTTTCTGCTTAAAAGAGTAAGACTATCAGCAAAAATTCCATCCTCATCATCAAACTCAAGATTTCTAGCATTTTGACCCTGTTCAAGAGCTTCCTTAATCTTCTTTAAAACTACAAGCTCCTTAGCAAGAGATTTGTCATTCATTGCTTGCTTTTGAGTTTTTGCAATTCGCTTGTCTACAACTTCAAGGTCAGCAAGAATAAGCTCAAGATTAATAGTTTCAATATCTCTTACAGGGTCAACCTTAGCATCTACATGAACAATGTTACTATCTTCAAAACATCTAACAACATGAACAATAGCATCAACTTCTCTAATATGTGATAAGAACTTGTTTCCAAGACCTTCACCTTGACTTGCACCCTTAACAAGACCAGCAATATCTACAAACTCAATAACAGCTGGTGTCACCTTCTGAGTCTTATACATATCAGCAAGAACATCAAGTCTTTTATCTGGAACAGGTACAATACCTACATTAGGGTCAATAGTACAGAATGGATAGTTTGCTGATTCTGCACCACCACCTGCAAGGGAATTAAATAATGTACTCTTGCCTACATTTGGCAAGCCAACGATACCTAATTTCATAGTTAAATTTCTCCTTTGTTATATCTATACATTAAAATAGACGGCAAAATAAACCGTCTATTCTTAAATCATAAAAAATCAGAAAATTAATCTCTGTTTATAAGTGCACCGGTAAGTAATCCTAAGAGAAATACTAAAACAGTAGCACCTAAAGCACAGACACCAACTCTCATCTTATCCTTCTCCGGAATAAATACACCCTTTGTAATATGGGACCTTACTTCCTGCTCTGCAGCACGATAATGCTTTTTTGGTCTTGCATATCTCATATAAATTACCTCCTTAAAAATAAACTCTTTCTTATTAATTAAGTATACCACATTTATTGCAATTATAAAAGAAAAATTTTTATTAATATTGATAAAATGTATTTTTAGGTGTATACTTATGACAAAATAATAGGAGGTGCATTAATATGAGTTATGAAGTAAAAAGCAGTGAAGTAGTATACAAAGGAAAAGTCTTTAATATTGAAAAAGATGTAATTACATTACCAGATGGCAGAGAAACTGTAAGAGAAACAATACGACACGGCGGAGCTGCTGCAATGATACCCATTGATAATGATGGCAAAATAATATTTGTAAGACAATACAGACATTCAGCAAAAAGAGAAGTCCTGGAAATTCCAGCTGGCACTATTGAAAATAATGAATCCCCTTATGATTGTGCAATAAGAGAAATACAAGAAGAAACATCTTATAAAGCAGGTAAAATGACATTTTTACTTAAAATGTTTTCTGCTATTGGTTTTTGTAGTGAAGTTATACACATTTATGTGGCTGAAAACCTTGAAAAAGGCAGCTATAATATGGACGATGATGAGTTTATAACTAATGAAAGGTATAGCCTTGAAGAGAGTATTGAACTTATTCATAAAGGAGAAATTTACGACAGCAAAACTATTGCTGCCATTTACGCTTACAAAGAATATAAAGAAAATAAATAAAACATTATAACTAAAATTCATAACTAATCATTATTATATATAAAAAGCTCCTTGATTTACACCAAGGAGTTTTTTATTACTAAGCTGTCAGAAGAGGGGTATTAATCTAAACAGCCTACTATAATATATTACCAAATCAAATAAATGTGATTAGCTAAGTTGAATACCAGCATTCATAAACTTATCGTGAATAGCAACAGCAGCTCTGTCAGCATCAGTGTCACTAACAAGAACAGTAATTTTAATTTCAGAAGTTGAAATCATCTTAACATTAATACCTGCATCATAAGTAGCCTCAAAAAGCATAGAAGCAACACCAGGATTAGTAGCCATACCAGCACCAACAGCACTTACCTTAGCAACTTTGTCATTGTAGCTAATATCATTAAAACCTAAAGTAGTCTTGTTAGCACTAAGAATATCAACAGCCTCCATCATATCACCCTTAGTAACTGTAAAAGAAATATCCTTGTTTCCATCTCTACCAATAGACTGAATAATAAGGTCAACGCTAATCTTTTCCTTGCTTAACAATGAGAAAATCTTAAATGCAATACCAGGCTCATCCTTAACGCCAATAACAGCAATTCTAGCAACATCCTTATCTACGGCAACACCGTTTACTAACATTCTTTCCACTTTTGTTTCCTCCTTAACTACAGTACCTTCAGCGTCAGTCATAGAGCTGCGTACAACTAAATTAACATTATATTTCTTTGCAAGCTCTACTGAACGGTTATGAAGAACCTTTGCACCTAAACTTGCAAGCTCAAGCATTTCGTCATAAGTAATTTCATCAAGCTTTTTAGCAGTCTTAACAATTCTTGGGTCACAAGTATATACACCATCTACATCTGTGTAAATTTCACATATATCTGCACCTAACTTAGCAGCTAAAGCAACTGCTGAAGTATCAGAACCACCTCTGCCTAATGTAGTAACATCAAGATGTCTATTTACACCCTGGAAACCAGTAATAATAACTATATTCTTCTTTGCAAGCTCATTACTAATTCTTTCAGTTGAAATATCCTTTATTCTTGCATTGCTGTAAGTTGATGTTGAATAAATCTTGCACTGAAAAGCATTAAGTGAAATAACCGGATAGCCAAGTCTTTCAATAGCCATAGCCATAAGAGCAACTGACTGCTGTTCACCAGTAGCTAAAAGCATATCCATTTCTCTCTTACTTGCGTGAGGATTAATTTCCTGAGCCTTTTCAATAAGTTCATCAGTTGTATCACCCTGTGCACTAAGGACAACTACTACCTGATTGCCCTCTTTGTAACTATTAACAATAGTCTGAGCAACACGGTTAATTCTTTCAGCGTTAGCAACTGAAGAACCACCAAACTTCTTTACAATTAACATAATGTGCCTCCTAGCCTTCCATTCTTATTGTATTAAGGATACTTACAATACCCTTGCAATTAATTAATTCATTAAGTTTATCATTTATTTCCTGTTCTTTGGCTTCATTAGTAACAAAAGCAAATTCATTATCCATTCCAAAGAATTCCATAAATTTATCAACACCGAATACCTTTAATACATCAGCTTTAGCATATTCCTTATTATTATATTCAACTCTGACAAATTTTCTAACATTAACATTATCAATGCTCATAAGTGGTTGCTTAGTTTCTGACCAACCAATACCTAAATTTACATTTTTATGCTTAATAGCATCTACAATATCCGAAACAACAGCACTAGCAGTTGGGAGCTTACCAGCACCCTTACCGTAAAACATAACATCGCCTAACATATTACCCTTTAACAATATAGCATTAAACACATCATTTACCATACTTAAAGGATTTTCTGACATAACAATAGCTGGAGCTACTCTAGCCCAAACATTGCTACCATCAAACTTTGCAGTTGCAAGAAGTTTAACAGAACCACTCATTTTCTTAACATAAGCAATATCTGTTTTAGAAATGTTAGTAATGCCTTCTGTATAAATATCATCATAGCTTACAGTCTTTTCTGTAGCAAGAGATGCTAATATAGCAATTTTTCTACAAGCATCATAGCCTTCAACATCAGCATCAGGATTTCTTTCAGCATACCCCTTGTCCTGAGCATCGCTTAAAACATCATTGTACTCTAAATCTTCCTTAGTCATTTTAGAAAGCATATAATTTGTAGTACCATTTAAAATACCTGTAATTTCTTCAATTTTGTCTGAAGTAATACTTCTGTTAATAGGTCTAATAATAGGAATACCACCACCAACAGATGCTTCATAAAGGAAATTAACATTTTTTTCCTTAGCAATTCTCATAAGCTCTCCACCGTGAGCTGCCACAAGTTCCTTATTAGATGTACAAACGCTTTTACCTTTTTGCAAAGCACTTTTAACAAAAGTATAAGCAGGGTTTGTTCCACCCATAACTTCTACAACAACCTCAACACTTGGGTCATTTAAAATATCGTCATAATTATGTGTAATAATATTTTGAATAGGGTCATTAGGAAAATCTCTCAAATCAAGAACATATTTAATATCAATTTTCTGACCTGTTTTGGATTCAATACTGACTCTGTTAGTTCGGATAACCTCTACAACACCAGAACCAACAGTACCGTAACCTAAGACTGCAATAGTTGCCATTAAATCTGTCACTCCCTCGCAATAGTTTTAAGAGTCAAAACTCCATGTATTTTTGAAATATTGTCAAGCATATCCCTGACACCAAGAGTCATATTACCTGTGTCTACAGTAATAGTAACATTTGCTACATTATTAATAGGTATAGTCTGATTAATAGTAAGCACATTCGCACCGTGGTCAGCTAAAATATTAAGCACAAGAGATAATATACCAGCCTTGTCCTCAAGATTAAAGGCAAGGGTAATAATTTTCCCTCTTGTGTTTCTACTAACTACTGAAACATAATCCTTATATTTATAATAAGCACTTCTGCTTACACCAACACTATCTACAGCCTCCTGAATTGATGCTACTGCACCCTTTTCAAAAAGCTCCTTAGCCTCCACTACCTTTAAAAAAACTTCAGGCATAACTCTTTTGTCAACAATGTAATAGTCTGAATTTTCCCTCATAACTGTGTTCCTCCTATGTACATTTGTTTCCCATAGAGAGAACTATATCACACTTTTAACAATTTTGCAAGTATTTTTTGTAAATATTGTTGAAATATATTTTGGAGAAAAAAATAACGCCGAACTTTAAAATTCGGCGTCAAATTATTTTTCTTTTGTAATAGTTATATTGTTCCAAACATCATCATTTTTTTCAACATTCAAATTGCCTTGCCAGCTGTCATTTTGTGCTTGATATATTTCCTGTTTTTTATTTTCAATATATTTTTGTCTTATTTCCGGTTCTACACTTTCAATAGAACTACTTATAATATCCTCAATTTCAAATATGTGATAGCCATCTATGTCCTCAACCATAAAAATATCCCCTTTACTATGGGCATAAATTTGTTGTAGTGTATTTTCACTATAAAGACTTGCATCAAGTTCAAAGGCTTCTAAATTACTTTCTGGTGAAATTACCTTAAGTTGCGAGTTAAATGTGCCACCATTTTTAATAGTATTGTAAGCAGAAGTTATTTTGTCCTTATTAACTGTACCCGAAATATCTGGTTGCAAAAATATTTCTTTTATTTTATAAGTTGTAAAGTCACTTTTATGCTCCTCATAATACTGATTAAGATATTCTTTAAACTCACTTTCATTTACAGTATAACTATCTGTAACATAAGCATAAACCTTTTGCTGCAGAACAACTTCCTCCATTATTTTATAAATCTTTTCCCTTGTAAGTTCCAAATTATTAAGGTCATCTTCACTAAAATCCTTTAAAAGTTCATCTGTCTGTACTTCAACATTCTTTTTGTCTGCATCAGTAAGAGTAATACCAAGTTCACCAGTTTGTTTGACAGCAGTTTTAACCATAATAAGAGAATTAACAGCATTTTGTTTGGCAACTTCTTCAGCACTAACACCGTCAAAGTCAGCCTCCCATATATCACTACCACCTTGTTGCTCAAAACTCTTTTTTTGCTCCATAAGATAAACAAGGTACTCTCCTCTTGATATTTTATCATTACCAATTTTAATAACATAATCTGAACTTGCACATCCTACTAGCATAAGTGCAAGAATAAATATAATAATTTTTTTCATTAGTTATCTCCACCTTTTAAATATCAAATTAAGTATAATATAACAAAAGACTTAATTCAATATTTTTATGCAATATGTAATATAAATGATAAATTTTAGGAACAAATATAATATTTATTTACAATTTTTTTACAATAATATTATTTTTATAACAAAACTTGAAAGAAACATAAAAATATGTTATTGTTATATTGGATTATTATGATATGAAAGGACAATTTTTTATGACTGGCAAAGAAAAGCTAAAATTAAAACTATATATAGGTGCGGCAATTATGCTGGTATCTATATTTATAATCTTCGCCTTGACTAATAAAACCGGAGCTCAGGGCACAATATGGTCACTTGTCCCTCCCATTGTAGCTATAATACTTGCATTAGTTACTAAGGAAGTTTATTCATCACTTTTTATAGGTATTTCAACAGGATTTTTACTCTATTGCAACTTAAATATTGAAAAAGCTTTTGTTTCAATATTTCAAGGTGTAGAAGTTGATGGTAAAATGACAGGAGGTATGATACCTAAAATAGCCGACAGTGGAAATGTAGGCATACTTATGTTCCTCATTATGTTAGGTACTCTTGTAGTAATGATAAATAAAGCAGGTGGTTCTGAAGCCTACGGCAAATGGGCTGAAAACAAAATAAAAACTAAAAAAACAGCTTTACTTGCAACTTTTGGACTTGGTGTACTTATATTTGTTGATGACTACTTTAACTGTCTTACTGTAGGTAGTGTTATGCGTCCTATTACGGACAAGCAACAAATATCAAGAGCAAAACTAGCTTATATTATTGATGCAACAGCAGCTCCTATATGTATCATTGCTCCTATTTCATCTTGGGCAGCAGCAGTTACTGGTGTAGTTGAAGGCACAAATGGGCTTGAACTGTTTATACGCACAATTCCATATAATTTATATGCACTTCTTACTATTGTTATGGTAATTGCTACTTCAATTATGAATATTAATTTTGGTTCTATGAAAGAACACGAAAGACTTGCCCAAAAAGGTGATGTTTTTGGTGGAAGAGAAATAATAATTGATAAAAACATTGTTTCATCTTCAAAAGGCAAAGTTATTGACCTTGTTCTTCCTGTTATAATGCTTATTATATTTTGTATAACAGGTATGATTTATTCTGGCGGATTTTTTGACATTGGAAACAAAAATTTTCACAATTTTATAAACGCCTTTGCTGGCTCTAATGCCTCTGTTGGACTTGTAATTGGTTCAGCAGCAGCAGTATTAGTTACATTTGTATTTTACATTTCAAGAGGTGTACTTAACTTTGAAGAAATAATGAGTGCTTTTCCAGAAGGATTTAAAGCAATGGTTCCTGCAATACTTATATTGACATTTGCTTGGACCTTAAGCGGTGTAACAAATCTTTTAGGTGCTGATGTCTATGTAGCCGGCATATTAGCAGATAAAGCAGAAAGTCTTAATAAATTTCTTCCTTGTGTAATATTTATTATTGCCTTTGGACTTTCATTTTCCACAGGTACTTCTTGGGGAACATTTGGTGTACTTTTACCAATTATAGTGCCTATACTTCCTATTGACAGTGAAATACTTATTATATCAATTTCGTCTTGTTTAGCAGGTGCTGTATGTGGTGACCACTGTTCACCTATATCTGATACTACAATTATGGCATCAACAGGTGCTCAATGCAATCATTTAGCCCATGTTACCACACAATTACCTTATGTAATATTTGTAGCTGTCATTGTATTTATTGGCTATATTTTAGCCGGATTTATTCAGTCTGTAATAGTACTTCCAATTTCTATTCTAATGCTTTTAATAGCACTTTATAGCTTTAAAAAAATATTCTTAAAATAAACAAGACGGTGCTCAGACACCGTCTTTACTCCCTAATTATTCTCAAATAAATTTCGCCATATTTTTTCACCTTATAGCTGCCCATACCTTCTACTTTTTTTAGTTCCTCAATAGTCTTAGGTTTTTTAATAGCCATATTCATAAGTACAGAATCATTGACAACAGAATATGTCGGTATATGTTCGTGTTTAGCTATTTCTATAGTTATTGCCTTAAGTTTTTTATATAATACTCTGTCTATAGTAGGAGTATAGCCTTTTATTTTACTACTCTTTAAACAATTACTGCAATATTTACAATCCTTCTCAGCTATTTCTCCAAAATAGTTTAATATATATTCTCTTAAACATCTTCGAGATAAGGCATACGCTTTCATTTTATCCAGTTTATACATTTCTCTGGCTTTTATATCATCTTTTTCATCTTGTGTTAAACTTTCGTTTTCGTCTACAAGATTTATAAGGAATTCATTAGTTCTATAGTCTTGTTGTGAATACAACATAATACATTGAGCCGGTTTACCATCTCTTCCCGCTCGTCCTGCCTCTTGATAATATGCCTCCATACTTTTAGGCATATTGTAATGAATAACATATCTAACATCAGGCTTATCTATACCCATACCAAAGGCATTAGTAGCAACCATAATATTTTTATCACCTTGTATAAAAGCATTTTGATTATTTTTTCTTTCTATATCTCCTAAACCGGCGTGATACTTAGTAACTTTATATCCTTTTAAACTAAGGTAATATTCTAATTCATCAACAGCCTTTCTTGATATGCAGTATATAATTCCACTTTCATCTCTATGGTCATTTAATATTTTTATAGTTTCTGCCATTTTTTCATAAGGCTTTCTAACAGCAAAATATAAATTTTTTCTGTTATAGCCTGTTGTAATTGTATAAGGTGATATAAGTTTAAGTTCTTTTATTATATCCCTTTTTACTTTATCTGTTGCCGTTGCTGTAAAGGCTGAAACTACCGGTCGTTTAGGCAGTATATTTACAAAATCCTTTATATTAAGATAACTAGGTCTAAAATCCTGCCCCCATTGAGATATACAATGTGCCTCATCAACTGCTACCATTGATATATTTACAGATTTAGCAAATGAAATAAAGCTGTCTGTTGTCAGCCTTTCTGGTGACACATATATTATTTTATATGTATATTTTCTTGCATTATCAAGTGCTTTAAAATATTGCTTTTGAGTAAGAGCAGAGTTAAGGTAAGCGGCTCTTACTCCACACTGTATAAGATTTTTAACTTGGTCAATCATAAGAGAAATAAGTGGCGATACAACTATTGTTATACCGTCCATTTTAATAGCCGGCACTTGATAACATATTGACTTGCCTGCACCAGTTGGCATTACAGCTAATATATCTCTGCCTCCTATTATGTTTTCTGCTATTTCTTGTTGACCAGACCTAAAGGAATTGTAACCAAATGTATTTTTTAATATGTTAAGCATATTTTAACCTCTTAAGTAAACATTCATAAACTAAATATAGAGTGGAATTAACTCCACTCTATATTATAAAACAAATGTATTATAAGTCAATAGAATTTACTTTTTCAAAATCATCAATAACTTTTTGAGATGGCTTAGGACTAATTAAAGAAATAACTACAATAAATATAATTGAAATAACAAAGGCTGGAACAAGTTCATAAAGAACAGTACCGTCCCTACCTACAAGTAAAATCTTACCTAAGAACTGTTTCCAAATTATTACGGTAGCACCACCTGAAATCATACCAGCAAGGGCACCTGACATAGTCATTCTCTTCCAGAAAAGACTTAATAACATTGTAGGACCAAAGGCAGCACCAAGACCAGCCCAAGCATAACTAACAAGACCCATAACAGAATTATTAGGATTAAGAGCTATTAAGAAAGCAACAACACCAACAACAATAATAGCAATACGGCTTAATGTAAGAAGCTGTTTATCAGTTGCATCTTTGTTAATAACTGCCTTGTAAATATCATTGGCAACAGCAGATGCTGTAACTAGTAACTGAGAGTCTGATGTAGACATAATAGCTGCAACAATGGCACAAAGAAGTATACCTGCAATAAAGCTAGGAGTAAGTTTTTGTACAAGAAGCATAAATATAGTCTCAGAACCTGAAGCATCAGTAAATATAGTCATACCGGTTTTTACCATATAAGCATAACCGGTTAATGCTACAACAACAGAGGCAACAAGAGTAATAAATACCCAGACAGAGGCAATAATTCTTGATTTCTTAATCATATCGGCACTTTTAATTGACATAAATCTAACTAAAATATGAGGCATACCAAAATAACCAAGTCCCCAGCCTAAGTTAGATACAATATACTGCCAAGAATAATAATTTCCGTCCTTACCTCTTATAAAACTCATATACTCAGGATTGCCTGGTACAGAATGAATAATCTGACTAAAGTCAGCTTTAACAAAACCATAAGCAATAATAGGAACAATCATAAGAGCAAAGAACATAAGCATACCTTGGAAAAAGTCAGTCCAAACAACAGCAAAGTAACCGCCTAAGAATGTGTATATCATTATTATAACAACACCAACTGTAAGACCAACTGTATAATTCATACCAAACACTGTATTAAGTAACTTTGCAGCAGCATTAAAACCTGATGCTGTATAAATAAGGAAAAATATAAATATGATAACAGCACAAGTAACCTTTAATGCTGAACTACTAGAATCAAATCTGTTTTGAAAATATTCAGGTATGGTTATTGAATCATTGGCAACAACAGAATATTTTCTAAGTCTTTTAGCAATTAAAAGCCAGTTTAAGTATGTACCAACACCAAGACCAACAGCAATCCAAGCCTCGCCAAGACCTGATAAATAAATAGCACCTGGTAAGCCCATTAGTAACCAACTTGACATATCAGATGCTTGAGCAGATAAAGCTGTAAGCCAGCTGTTCATACCACGACCACCTAAAAAATAATCGCTCATATTAGCCGATTTTTTTGAAAAAATAACTCCTATGCCTATCATTGCTAATAAATAAACAACAAAGGCGAGTATTGTCCATAAATTATACATTTTACTTCCTCCTTCTAATATATAAACAATAAACTTCATTATATATTAAAAATATCATATTTGCAACTCTTTTTGAAATATGTGGTAATTTACAATATATTATACAATGCTATTATATTAAATTTAAAACTACATCTTAAAAATATAAACCAATATTATTGTAAAATTAACATTTTTGTGGTAATATAAAGTAGATTAGATAGGATTAGGAGTGTTAATATATGAATATTGTTTTACACCAGCCAGAAATACCTATGAATACTGGCAATATTGGTCGTACTTGTGTCGCAACAGGTACTAAGCTTCACCTTATTAGACCTTTAGGGTTTAGAATAGATGACAAAACTTTAAAAAGAGCAGGAATGGATTACTGGAAAGACTTAAATGTAACTTATTATGATAGCTTTGATGATTTTATAGAAAAAAATCCCAATGCTAGAATTTTTATGGCTACAACCAAAGCACAACATTGCTATAGCGATGTAAAATATAATGACAATGACTTCATTATGTTTGGCAGTGAAGGTAGTGGTATACCAGAAGAAATTTTGCTTAAATACAAGGAAACTTGTGTTAGAATACCTATGCTGGAGCAATACAGAAGTCTTAATCTTTCAAACTCTGTAGCTATTGTTCTTTACGAAGCTTTAAGACAAAATGGTTTTAAAGGCTGTAGCTTTGAAGGTCATTTACATAGACACAGTTGGGACGAAATAGTTGAATAAGGGGGATTTTTTATGGACGATACTATAATTGTAATTATGCTTAAAAATAAAAATACAGGCTTTCTTGAAAAGGAGTTAGCAAGTCTTGACTTAACAGAAAATGTAGAATACATTGTCAATATTTTTGCTGTTGATGAAAATGAGGGCAGAAAACTCCATATTAAACTTTCTACTGAAAAAGATGTTGCTGATTGGGAATATTCCGCTATTTATGACTACTATGACACAGATAATTTCAGCGGCAAGGCACAAGTAATTGAAGCTGATGATGACTACAACCCAGTATGGGAACTTGTTATTGATTATATTGATGATATTCCTTCTCTTGAAGAAAAGGTTGCAGAACTTTTGGCTATTCACAAAAAAGAAATAGAAGATGTATTTGAAACAATAAAAGATAAGGAGAGTGAATATATTGATGGAGAATAGAAAGTCCCAAAAAGGTATAATAGCTATTATTGTAGCTATAGTTGTTATTGTTTGTGGTTGTGTTGGCTACTATGTATACAGAAAAAGCAATGTAACAGAAATAGCTGTTGGCTTATCTAATATTGAATTAGATGATGAGCTTAAAACAACAATGGCTACTGTAGCAAGAGATGCCAATGCTTATTACAACCAGCATAAGTCTGAAAAAACTCTTACTACACAGTATGGTCTTTTATACAGCTATA
This sequence comes from uncultured Eubacterium sp., assembly GCA_900543365.1. Classification (GTDB taxonomy): domain Bacteria; phylum Bacillota; class Clostridia; order Lachnospirales; family CAG-274; genus Gallispira. The sequence continues at coordinate 14,613 of UQRG01000008.1, forward strand.
CTGACAAAGCTAATATAACTGTTGATGAACTTGGTGAAAATTTAGATAAAGATATTTCTAAAGAAATGGATATTCTATATGTTAAATCAAGTGATATTATGAGTGAAGCTGGTGGCAGTGATTTAGGAATATTTGCATCAATTAATACTAGTAGTGGTTACTATGTGACTTCAAATGACGGTTTTGAAAAAATATTTACTGAAGAAGAATTTAAAAATCTTCTTATGAAATATGCTCCAACACACGGAAATATTAGAAATCCTCAAAGAGGTTCTGACGAACATACTGCTATTATAAATGTTGCTGGTATTAGTGGCAATAACTTTGATATTAAGCATATTGCTTGTGATGATAAGTACGCTATAGTCGTTGCTAACAATGTTACAAATCCGGCAGATATTAAGGAAATTGCACTTGTTAAAAATAATAATACTTGGACTGTTGTCAATTCTAACCTTGCTACAGCTGAAAACTCTTATACTGATATTAATACAGCTTGCCCTGATATGGATTTAGGTCTTATGCCTATTTATAACATTGCTGATTTTGGACCTATTGAAACAGCTAAAATGAAAGAGATAGCTGATGTTCTTGTTAAACAAGGCACAATAACCTCTGAAGAAAAGAACAATATGTATGCTTGTGGCTGTGAAAAATTTGCTTATATTCAAACAGCTGACGGCAAGCGTTTTATTGGTTTTATTAATGATAAAAAACAGCTTGAATTTAGTCAGGCTAATGACCTTAAAGAAACTCTTTCTTATATGGTTCAATGTCAAGAAAATCCACCAGTATTTATTGTTAAATTTGAATAATCTATATAAAAACAACCCTCATCTTTCAATAGATAAGGGTTGTTTTTATTACACTCTTTTTTCCATTTCACATACTAAAACCGGCACAAAACTAAGTAAAGCAACTATAATCCATTGAATTGCATTTAATGATATAGTACCAAAAATACTATTCATAAATTTAGGAACAACAACAAGCCATTGTAGTAATACACCTAAAATCAAAGCTCCTATTAAATATATATTTTCAAATATATTTATGTTTAACAAACTTTTTCTTGTTCTCATATTAAATGCGTGAACAAGCTGAGATATACTTAATACACAAAAACACATTGTCCTGCCAGTTCTAATATCACCTATAAAATTACCTGTAGCAAAAGCTAAAAGTGCCAAAGCTCCTATCATAAAGCCTTCTAATACTATTCTTGTCCACATTCCCTCATCTTTTCTTCTTCCTGTCATTATAGACTTATCAACATTATCTACACCAAGAGCAACAGCAGGTAAACTGTCTGTAACCAAATTAACCCATAAAAGCTGAACTGGCAACAAAGGAACTTGAAATCCCATAACTACAGAAAGAAAAATAACAAGTATTTCTCCTATATTAGAAGATAATAAAAAGTGTATAACCTTTAATATGTTTTCATATATACCTCTACCTTCTTTTATAGCTGACACAATTGTGTTAAAATTATCGTCAGCTAAAACCATATCGCTAGCTTGTCGTGCAACTTCTGTACCGCCTTTTCCCATAGAACATCCTATATCAGCTAATTTTATAGAAGGTGCATCATTTATACCATCACCGGCAAATGCCACAATTTCTCCTTGCTTTTTTAAAGCATCTACTATTCTGTACTTATCCTCAGGTGTTACTCTGGCATAAATAGAATATTTATTAACTGTTTCCATTAACTTAGAATTATCCATTTTATTTATATCTGTACCAGTGACAACATCAGAATATATACCAATTTCTTCACCTATTGCCTGTGCTGTTATACCATTGTCACCAGTTATCATAAGGGTTCTAACGCCTGCATTTCTACAAATATCTATAGACTCTCTTACCCCTTTTCTTGCTTTGTCGGCTAAAGCAATAAGTCCTATAAATTTAAAATCCCTTTCTTCTTTAACTATTGTTGATGACACCTTTTTTGCTACAGCCATTACTCTTAAACCGTGTTCCGCTAAATCATTAGCTTCCCTTAAAACTTTGTTATTATTTTCACCTTTACATATATTCAATATTTCTTCAACAGCACCTTTACTAATAGCTAAATAATCATTGCCAGACTTATGTACTGTAGTCATTCTTCGTCTTTCTGATGAGAAAGGTATTTCATATACTCGTGGCATATTGTTTTCTATTTCCTCTTTTTTAAACCCTCTTTCTGCTGCACCTTTTACAATACCAAGTTCTGTAGCCTCTCCCTCTTTTTCAGTAGCATCACAGCAAAGGCAGGCAAGTTTAATAGTTTCGTCATTACTGCCGTAAGTAAGTGTCATTTTATTTTCTGTTATTGTACCTGTTTTGTCGCTACATATTACTGTAGCATTACCTAATGCCTCAACTGCTGTAAGTTTTTTGACAATAGCATTTTTTTCTGCCATTTTTTGAACTCCTATAGCAAGTACAATTGTTACAACTGCTGTAAGTCCCTCTGGTATTGCTGCTACAGCAAGGCTAACAGCTGTCATAAACATTTTAAAAGCAGATAAACCTCGTAAAACGCCTACAAAAAATATAATCATACAAATTAAAATTGCACCAATACCCAACTGCTTTCCGATTTTACTTAATTTCTTCTGTAAAGGAGTTTCTTCATCATCAGTTGTTAGCATTGCTGATATTTTACCCATTTCGGTATATTTGCCAATATTAGTTACAACAGCCTTACATCTACCTTGTACAACGCTTGTCCCCATAAAAAGCATATTTTTTTGCTCTGCCATTGGTGTATCTTCATTTAAAACACATTCAGACTTTTCAACACCAACTACTTCTCCTGTTAAAAGAGACTCATCAGCTTTTAAAGCAGTTTCTTCTATTATTCTGCAATCAGCTGGCACAACATCACCAGCATCCAGTATTAAAATATCGCCTCTTACTATTTCTTCAGACTTAACTTCACATTCAGTTCCATTTCTAATAGCCTTTGTAACAGGTACTGTCATTTCCTTAAGGGCATCAAGGGCATTATCTGCTCTCAATTCTTGAATTGTACCTATAACTCCATTAAAAAATACTATTGTAAATATAACTATACTATCTACAAATTCTCGACCACCAGAATACCACTCTGCCAAGGCACTAATAATAGCTGCTATTATTAGCACAATAACCATAAAGTCCTTAAACTGATTAAAAAATTTAACTATTAAAGGTGTAGATTTGTTATTATAAAGTATATTTTCTCCTTCCTGTTTTTGTCTTAATATTATTGTATCATTATCTAACCCATCATTTATGCTTGTTTTTAAGTATTTTATAACTTGTCTTATATCTGAATTGTAATATTTCATAATATCCTCCTTATATGTAGTAAATTGACTTAATTAACTATATGCAACCAAGCACAAAACTATTACCAACACATAATGTAAAAAGAGGTGGTATAAATGCTAAAAATACTTATGCTTTCAATAATATTATCTATTGATGCCCTATCTTTTGGTTTAAGCTATGGCGCTAATAAAATAACTTTGCCATTAAAGTCAGCAATTATAATAACAGTTACAGGTTTTGTAATAATATTTGGAGCAATGGAATTAGGTAACATAGTATATAGCCTATTTAGCTTTGGAAAATTTTTAGGCGGATTAATTTTAGTTGGTATGGGTATATTTATAGCAGGAGATTTTAGAAGTAAAAAAGGACTAAAAACCATAATTTCTCATCCAGAAAAATCAGATAAAAACTTAAACGGCAATATTGAAACTTTTGAGGCTTTAGCAATAGGAACTGCCCTTTCATTAGACTCATCAGCTGTTGTTGCTGGTACTGCTTATATGGGATATATGTTGCCTTTAACTATTATGATAGTGCAAATTGTGTTTCTTGTTACAGGTATACATTTAAGCAAAAAAATAATACCAAATATTGAAGGCAAATATATTGCCTTAATATCTGGTATAATAATTATAATTATGGGGTTCAAACAGTTAGCTGGATAATTCCACAATGTTTCTGGGCAACCATTGGTTGCCCAGAACAAATACAACTATCTAAATATAGCTAAAATACCTCCACCAGACTCAACATCATCTTTTGGCTTTGGTTCCATATCTTCAGTAGTTTTTTCAGTATCATCTTCACTAGTGCCAAAAATATCAAATATACTTTTGCCTTCTTCCGGAAGAGCCTCTGTAGAAACCTCATTTTCTCTTTCTTTTTCCTTTGCAACATCTTTCTTAATAGATGCAATTTCAAAAGCTATAACAGCTACACAAATAAGCATAACAGCTACAATAACATAAATAAATGTTTTTACCCAAAAACTCTTTTTCTTATAAAAATCATTTTTTGGCTTGTCAGAAGGCAAAGAGTGTTTTTCCCAACGCCTTTTTGTATTTTTATCCTTTATTTCTTCAAAAAAACTTTCAACATCTTGAGTTCTATTTTCAGCTTTAATATTAAGAGCGTTCATAATAGCATTACAAATACCAGTTCTTAATGTAACACCCTTAACCTCAGAAATAGGAATAAGTGTATCTTGTTTAGCTCTAGTAGTTGCATCTACTGGAATTTCACCAGTAATAAGCTCATAAAAAACAGCAGCTATTGAATAAATATCAGCAGCAGTTGTAAGCTTAATCCCTTGTTGATACTCCTCTACAGGAGAATAACCCTCATTAGTATAGACAGGCATAATTCTTGCCATATATCCGCAAAAACCAAAGTCTGTAAGCATTACAGAGCCACTTTCATCAATTATAATGTTGTCAGAAGTAATATTGCCGTGAATAATACCAATATCGTGAACTGGCTCAATAGCCTTTAAAACAGCTACAATAACTCGTCTTGCATATTCATTAGTAATTTCGTAGTCATCATCAATAATTTCAGCAAGAGAAGTACCTTTTATAACTTTTCTAACAATATAGTATGTATTATTAGCATCAAATCCATCAATTATGTCGTTATGTTCAATATTAATTAAATCCTGACACTCATCAGCAAACGCCTTAAGACCAGCATAATACTTATCCTCTGCATCACCACTTTTAGTAATAACATCAGCTTGACCTTTAACTCTGCCAGCAAAGTTATTAGGCAAAAACTCGTTAATATAAACCTTAACATCTTCATCATTATCCCAGGCATTATATGTTACAAAAATACTATTAACATCTTTAGCATAGCCAATAACATATCTATCATTAATTACAGTACCAGGAGTTAAATGTTTGGAGTTTTCAGGCATTATAATATATTCAGCACCACAATTAGGACAAATATCCATAGACTCATCAAATTCATTCATACAATTAAAGCATCTGTGCATTAACTCACCTCCAAATTCATATACAATATTTAATTATATCATTTTTACAGTTTTTTTCAACAATAAATTTTAATGCTTTTAATAAATTCTATTCACAAAAAATTTACAATTAAATTTATTAAATTTTCTTTACAAATTTATGAAAATATTGTATACTAAATTTAAATTAAATCTTAGTTAAATAAATGTTTCTAGTTTTTTGGTTTTTAATTTTGCCAAACTCTATTATTCATATACAACTCTCCAGACAAAAGACAGCATTCTCCACGCTGTCTTTTGTCATTTTTATAATGGCTATTTCTATATACACTTTATTCTTCTTGTTAATTAAATATGCTTAATTGCTTTGGTAAATATGTCTAATATTTACTATTTATTTTAGTAATTATTACCAATCATATAATTTTTATAAAACCTTGACAAAAATTGTATTATATACTATCATTATATAATATTAATAATTATTATCAATTAAGAAAGGAGATATTCTATGAATCAGCTTTCTGAAAATCTTAAGGCAAATAAGTTAAAGGTTACGCCTCAGCGTCTTGCAATTTATACTTACCTTATGGGAACAAAAAGCCATCCTACTGTTGAAACTATATATAATGATTTAAAAAATGATTTTCCAACCATGAGTCTTGCCACAGTTTATAAAACTGTAGCATCATTGAGAGATGTGCATTTGGTAAAGGAATTTAATGTTAGTGAAGACAGTAATCGTTATGATGCTGATACATCTACTCATAGCCATGTTATATGCACAAAATGCCATAATGTAACCGATTATTTTGGTAAAATAGACTTAGAAAATACTATTGATGACTTAGAAAAATTATCTGAGTTTAAAATTAATAGTTATGATATTAATTTCTATGGTATATGTGATAAGTGTAAAAATGCTAATAAATAAGTGCAAGCAAATGCTTGCACTTATTTATTAGTCTAATATAATGTATTTACATCTTTTCAAACTTTAATGACAAATTTTATAAACAATATTATTTATAAATAGCTGTTTTAGTATTACTGTCCCATTCAACATCAACACCAAGAACTTCACCTAATACCCTAAATGGTATATACATTCTGCCATTACAAATTTCGGCACTTGTACCATTACTCATAGTAGACTTAACACCATTTACAACCATTTCTGTACTTCCTGCCGTAAAACTTACAGTATTTCCATTTAAATTAATATAAACTGTCTTAGAAACAGCATCCCACTTAATTATATTAGGATTATCACTTAACTCATTAGTATCTGATGATAATGCAAGAACTACAAACCTTAATGGTACCATAGTTGAATTACTTGAACTCTGAATATATGCAGCTGCATCAATTGGTACAGTTTTTCCATTAATTTCAACATTTTTGCTGCCTACAGATACCTTAACAATATTGCTTAAACTAGCCTCTGTAGTTAATTCTGTAGCCTCAGTAACTTTATTTTCCTCAGTCACTTCTTCAGTTGTTGACTCTGTAGTTGTTGCTGCTTTACTATAACCCTTTACAGTAATTTTTGATGCACCTGCACCGCTACTGGCTCTCCTTACAGTTGTAGTTTCATTAGATTCAGTTGTTATTGTAGCTGTAGTAGTTTCAGTTGTGGTATCCTTGTTATCTAATGTAGAATCCTTTATAATTGTAAATTCTGTATCAATTTTTTCCATTGTGTCAGTTCTATATGTATTTACAGTAAACTTGTTGCTAGATACATCAATCATAGAAAATGTTGGTACATCCTCTTGCCATCTAGCAGCAATGTAAGCCTGCTGATGTTCAACAAGATTATAATATTTGCTACCTGATGCAGAGTTAGCTGTTAAATATAAAATACCTTCCGGATTTTTTACAACATTCTCTCTTTCAGAAATATAGTCAGCATCTTCAATTGAAGAAAGATAATTGTTATACTTATCATCTATAGAAATTTCACCATCTATATAAGCGTCATAATCATCTTGACTAATGAACTTATCTGAATTCTTTACGCCACCTTTCATCATATAAGAACGGCTGTAAGTATGGTCGTGACCTGTAAGAACAACATCAATACCATTTTCTTCAAATACAGGTGCAAGTCCATATCTTAACTCCAAAATTTCAGGTTCATTTGAATGTTCACCTGAGCCATAAATATCTTGATGTAATGTAACTATCTTCCAAGGAGCATTGCTATATGTTGCACAAGCCTTTTTTACAAAAGATGCGTGTTCTTGAACATTTGTATTATTTGTATTAAGCATTATAAAAAGTGCATTACCATACTTAAAGTAATAATCACCACCTGCATAAGTCATTCCTACATTACTTGCATTAGGGTTATTAAAATGATATGTATAATTTGAACTTAAAGCATCGTGATTGCCAATTGTTGTTGCTACAGGCATACTTCTTAAAATTTCAGGTGATAAATAACCTGCATACTCAATTTCATTCTTAGTATAAGTGTTATGTGTAGAATCAGATGTTTTCTTATCTCTTGACTGAATTTGGTCACCAGCCGAAACCATAAACGCAGTATCAGGATTAAGTTCCATTGCTCTTTGGAGAGTATAATTCCAATTAAATGCGTCATTTCTTACAGCACGGTCTTGTCCAAGTTCACTATTTTCTCCTGTAGGTATGTTTTCAGATGATGAGCCAATCTGAGGGTCACCAAAAAACATAAAGCTAAAATCACTAGTTGTTGATGCAGACTTATATGGCATAGGCTCTGTCCATTGTCCATCCTTTGTATAGCTGTAGTAATATGTTGTACCAGGCTTAATATCTTTTACTGTTACCTTGTTACTTAAATATCCTGGAACGGCAGATGTTTGATTCACTGTCTCTGCTCCAGCATCTGAAACAGATATATCTTCAAACCATCTGAATTCAGGTGTTTCTCCATCTTCTTTAGAATACCAAGCAAAATTAAGCTCTGTTTCATCTGCACCAGGTGTAAGGGAAATATTTTCCCAGTCATTTTTTTCTGTTTCCCAGTCATTACACCACTTTTCCCATACTCCATTAGACGCAGCTTCTGTTAGTGGAGCCTCTGTCCAACCATCGTTATTAGCTGCACATACAATGGTACTAAATAACATTACTGCCGATAATGCTAACGAAATTTTCTTTCTCATTTTTTAATTTCCTCCTAATTTATCATTGTGTTTTTCCCACAATACTTAATTATAAATATATGGCTATTTATTTCTATCTGATTTATGTAAAACTTTATTTAAATGTTAGTAAATACTATTGACTTTAATTTATATCTAACTATAATTTACCCTATAAATAAAAATCGAGGTAATTCAAATGAAAAACAAAATAATATTTATCATTATTATTGGAATACTAATCGCAGCTATTGTAAAATTAAATGCAATTGAGTTTACACCTCTTGTTAATAGTGAGGGCAAAACATTTGCAAAAGCAAGAGTTGTGCAAGTTGTAAAAGATAATATAATAGAGGACGGCACCAGAATAGGACAACAAGATGTAATTGTTAAGATTTTAAGTGGACACTATAAAGGTCAAGAATTTAATGCTAAAAGTAATTCTGCATATTTATACGGTGCTAATTGCATACCTGGTATGAAAGTTATGGTCAGTATAAATGAACATAATGGGTATTATACTGTTAATGTTACAGGATACTACAGAGCCTTTGCATTGTATATAATAATAGGTTTATTTTTTGTTAGTCTTTTCATTATTGGTGGCAAAAAAGGTGTTTTATCTGTATTAGGTTTAATATTTACATTTGCAATGATACTGTTTGTTTACCTGCCTATGGTTTACAGAGGATTTTCTCCATTTCTTGCAGCAGTTATAGCATCTGCGGCAACTACTGCTGTAACTATGTTTCTTGTAGGTGGTATAACCAAAAAAGCTGTTGTTGCAATTATCGGTACTGTAGTTGGTGTTATACTTGCAGGTATACTAGCCTTTATATTTTGTAAAATGGCAGATATTACAGGATATAATGTATCAGAAATTGATGAACTTATGTTTATTGCTCAAAATACTGCTATTAAACCTGGTGAATTATTGTTTTCAGGTATACTTATTGCATCTCTAGGTGCTGTAATGGATGTAGCAATGACCATTTCCTCTGCCTGTGAAGAAATATATCATAGAAATAATACTCTTTCTAGAAAAGAACTCTTTATTTCAGGTATGAATATAGGAAAAGACGCTATGGGAACTATGTCAAATACACTTATACTTGCCTTTGCTGGTACATCAGTAAACACTATTGTAACATTATATGCCTATAATTACCAATATATTTATGTTGCCAATCTTTTAAGCATAGGTATAGAAATTATTCAAGGAATAGCAGGTAGTATGGCAATCGTTTATACAGTACCAATTGTAGCCTTTATTTCGTCATTTGTATATACTCATAAAAACAATTAATTGCAATAAATAAAACGGTGTAGATTATTTATTTTCTACACCGTTTTATTGTTTTAATAAGCTAGGCTAATTTACAAAAAACTTTTTAATTAATATTTACTATATATAATTTTTAAACTATAATTAACCAATTAAATTATAAATAATTACAGCAACTTCTGCTCTTGTTGTTTCATCCTTAGGTTTAAATTGATTATTGTCATTGCCTTTAATAATTTCTGCCTCAAAAAGTGTCTTAATACTGTCTAAAGCATAATTTGAAATATTAACTTCATCACTAAATGACTTGTATACAACACTTTTACTTAACTCTATACCTAATTTATTAGCATATCTATTTGCCATACAAGCCATATCCTGCCTTGTAATACTGTCATTAGGAGCAAAGTTATCATTATTAACACCATAAACAATTCCATTATTATATGCCCAAGCAACTGCATCATAGTACCAATTATCACTATTTACATCTTTAAAACTGCAATTTTTATTATTTTTTGCACCAGATGCTCTATAAAGCATAGCAACAAATTCTGCCCTAGTTACACTATCATTTGGAGCAAAGTTATCATTGTTCTTACCAGATATTATACCTCTTTTGCTAAGCTCTGTAACAGCCTTATTTGCCCAATGAGATTTAGGTACATCAGTAAATGTTTTGCTACTGCTATCTACTACTGACTGTGAATTACTATTGTCTAAATCACCAGAATTGTTATTAGTGTTATTTTCTGTTGTTATTTCTGTTGTTGTTTCTGTTGTTGTTTCTGTTGTAGAAGTTGTAGTTGTATTACTAGAAGAACCTCCACCTGAACCACCTGAAGATTTATCATCATCTCCCCAATCAGAGTTGCCACCATTATAATCTTCTTTTGTATAGTCAGCAGTATAATATAAAGAAACAACATCTCCATCTGAAAGTACAAAGCTATTGATACCTACATTAGGAATATCTCCATTTACTTTATACATCCAACCACTATTAGGTCCTTTATCAAATTCAGATAAAGTTTTACCATTATAAGTAATTGAATGAACATAACCTTCCTCAAGACCTATAGCAGTAACTCCATTATTAATAAATATCTTTGTAATAAGGTCTGCCACATTGGAGTTTGGATTAATTGATACATTGTCTTCACTTAACCAAGTAGAATCATCACCAACAAGAGAAAAGCTTACTCTAATATATTCATCTTCAACACTACCACTATTATTTTTAGTAGTAGTTTCTGTTGTAGCATCAGTTGTTATTTCTGTTGTTGTTTCCTCTGTTGTAGCATCAGTTGTTATTTCTGTTGTTGTTTCCTCTGTTGTCAATTCAGTTGTTGTTTCAACTTTATTGCTGCCAATAGCTACAATATAGCCAGAATCATTTTGATAGTAAATTGTACCATTACTATCAGCAATAGGGGAATGTATACAATAATTCTTATATTCACTTAAATCAATAAGTGTCTTACAATCTGTACCATTATATACTAATAAATCACCATTAGGTCCATTAACAGTAAAGTAAACATTAATAACACCATTGTTGTCACCAATTAATGGTGATGACTGTGCATTATTTTCTGTTTTATAAGTATAAATTTGATTTAAGTCAGTATCAAATACACTAAAATAA
>UQRG01000009.1 GCA_900543365.1 uncultured Eubacterium sp.
GACGATGCTGTTGCTTGGGCTAAGTCTGGTGAAAAGGTTGTTCTTGTTAGACTTGAAACTTCTCCAGAAGATATAGAAGGTATGAATTATGCTCAGGGTGTACTTACTGTTAGAGGTGGTATGACTTCTCACGCAGCTGTTGTTGCAAGAGGTATGGGTACTTGTTGTGTATCTGGCTGTGGTGTAATTAAAATGGACGAAGCTAATAAGAAGTTTGAACTTGCTGGCAAGGTTTATCACGAAGGTGATTGGATTTCATTAGATGGTTCAACTGGTAACATTTATGGTGAGGCTATTGCTACTGTTCCTGCATCTATTAGTGGTGAATTTGGTAGAATTATGGATTGGGCTGATGAATTTAGGGTAATGCAGGTTAGAACAAATGCTGATACTCCTAGAGATGCAAAGCAGGCTGTTGAATTTGGTGCAGAAGGCATTGGTCTCTGTAGAACAGAGCATATGTTCTTTGAACCTGATAGAATTTCAGCTATAAGAGAAATGATTTGTTCAGATACAGTTGCAGAAAGAGAAATTGCCCTTGACAAACTTGAACCAATGCAACAAAGTGATTTTGAACAACTTTACGAAACTATGGAGGGTAAACACGTTAACATTAGATTTCTTGACCCACCTTTACACGAGTTTGTACCTACTGAAGAAGCTGATATTGAACTTCTTGCTAAGGCACAGGGTAAGAGTGTGCAGGATATTAAGAATATTATAGCATCTCTTCACGAGTTTAATCCAATGATGGGTCATAGAGGTTGTCGTCTTGCTGTTACTTATCCGGAAATTGCTAAAATGCAAACTACAGCTGTTATCAAAGCTGCTATTAATGTAAATAAGGCACATCCGGAATGGAACATAGTTCCAGAAATTATGATTCCTTTAGTTGGTGAAGTTAAAGAACTTGCTTATGTTAAAGGTGTTGTTACTAAGACTGCTGATTCTATTATTAAAGATGCCGGAGTTGACTTAAAGTATAAGGTTGGTACTATGATTGAAATTCCTAGAGCTGCTCTCACTGCTGATTTAATTGCTAAAGAGGCTGAGTTCTTCTCATTTGGTACTAATGACCTTACACAGATGACATTTGGTTTTTCAAGAGATGATGCAGGTAAATTCCTTGATTCTTATTATGAAAAGAAGATTTATGAATCTGACCCATTTGCTAAGCTTGACCAAACAGGTGTTGGTAAGTTAGTTAAAATGGCAGCAGAATTAGGTAAGTCAACTAGACCTGATATTGTATTAGGTATTTGTGGCGAACACGGTGGTGACCCATCATCTGTAGAGTTTTGTCATAGAGTTGGTCTTACATATGTAAGTTGCTCTCCATATAGAGTGCCTATTGCAAGACTTGCAGCTGCACAGGCTCAGATTAAATATCCAAGATAAACAATTTAGTGCTGTTGTGTATCTGCAACAGCCTAGCTTTTAATAAGGAGGAATTGTTATGGATTTAAAAGGAACTAAGACAGAGAATAATTTAAAGATAGCCTTTGCAGGTGAGTCTGAGGCAAGAAATAAATATACATATTATGCAAGTAAAGCTAGAAAAGATGGTTATCAACAAATAGCAGATATTTTTGAAGAAACTGCTGCTAATGAAAAAGAACACGCAAAAATTTGGTTTAAACTGTTACATAATGGTAGTATTTCCGATACAATAACTAATTTAAAAGATGCTATTGAGGGTGAAAACTATGAGTGGACTGATATGTATAAAACTTTTGCTGAAGAGGCTAGAGCAGAAGGCTTTGAAGAAATAGCTACTCTTTTTGATGGAGTGGCCGCTATTGAAAAAGAACACGAAGAAAGATATAAAAAACTCTTAAGTAATATTGAAAATGGTCTTGTATTCTCAAGAGATGGTGATATGATTTGGCAGTGTGCTAACTGTGGTCATATTGTGATTGGTCAAAAAGCTCCAGAAATATGCCCGATTTGTAATCATCCAAAGAGTTATTTCCAAATTAAAGCTGAAAATTACTAATTTAACAAAAAACCCTTGTGTTACTATATGTGTATAGGTAACATAAGGGTTTTTTGTTTGATAATTGTAAACTTATAAAAATTATATAGTTGACAATATAAAATGTTAGTGATATTATATTAAATAGTTTGGAGGTGTTAATATGTTAAATAAAGTAACTGAAATAATATTAAATGGTGGAAAAATAACAAAATTAGAAGCACTAAATATAATTAAATGTAGTGTATCAGATTTATGTTTAGGTGCAGATAAAATAAGACAAAAATTTTGCAACAACAAAGTAGACCTATGTTCCATTATAAGTGGGAAAGGTGGAAATTGTAGTGAAAATTGTAAATTTTGTGCTCAGTCAAGGTATCATAGCACAGGTGTTAAATGTTATAGCTTTTTAAATGAAGATATTATTTTAGAAGATTGTAAAAAACATAGAGATTCTGGTATAAATAGATATTCTATAGTAACAGCAGGCAAAAATTTAGTTGGAGCTGATTTTAAAAAGGCTATTTCAATTTATGATAAAATACATAGGCAATTAAAAAATATAAGTCTTTGTGCTTCTTTTGGTCTTTTAAAGTATGAACAATTTAAGGAGCTTAAGAAAAGTGGTGTAATTAGATACCATTGTAATATAGAAACTTCTGAAAATTATTTTAAAAATATATGTACTACCCATAACTTTCAAGATAAAATTGACACCATACATAGTGCTAAAAGAGCTGGACTTGAAATTTGTTCAGGTGGTATAATTGGTATGGGTGAAACAATGGTTGATAGAATAGATATGGCTTTTACTTTGGCTGAATTAGGTGTTGATTCTATACCTATTAATGTTTTAAATCCAATTAAAGATACTCCATTTGAAAATACTAAACCATTAAGTGAAGATGAAATTTTAAAAACTATTGCAATTTTTAGATATATTAATCCTAAGGCTGATATAAGAATGGCTGCTGGTAGAAATAGATTGAAAAACAACGGCATAGATGCTTTTAAGTCTGGAGCAAATGCAACTATTACTGGGGATTTTCTTACTACTACAGGTAGTACAATAAAAATGGATAAAGATATGTTTGTTAAAAATGGCTTTTATATTAGGTAAATAAGGAGGATAAATAAATGAATATTAAAAATATGACTTATACAGCATTAATGACTGCTGTAATTTGTATACTTGCACCTTTGTCTATACAGATTGGACCAATACCAATATCTTTTACTAATTTGGTACTTTATTTTGCGGTTTATGTTATTGGTACTAAGTATACCACATATAGTTATACGATTTACTATCTTTTAGGCTTAGTTGGTTTGCCTGTTTTTTCAGGATTTACTGGTGGTTTTGGCAAAGCGTTTGGACCTACTGGTGGCTGTCTTATAGGTTTCTTTTTTATGACTGTTATTAGTGGTATTTTTGTTAGTAAGTTTAATAATAAGATTATGCAATTTGCTGGTATGATTATTGGAACTATTGTAGTTTATATTCTTGCTGTTTTTTGGTTTAGTTTTGTTATGAAAACATCTCTTTTAGAGAGTTTTATGGTTTGTGTGGCTCCATTTATTATTATTGACTTAATTAAAATGATTTTAGCAATGTATGTAGGCTCTGCTATTAGAAAGAGAATAAATATATAATAAAGGGAGTTGTAGACAAATTAACAGTTATTTGTTACAACTCCTAATATTATTATAAATAGCTGTGTGCTCTTTTATTATTAAAAATATTATAATTGAAAATATAGTCGTAATATGTTATACTATAAATTGATATGTTATGATAAAAATTAATAGAAATGAGGCAATAAAATGGAAAATTCAATTTTTGAACAGGCAAGAGAACTTGCTTATGCTGTACTTTCATCAGATGAAGGCAAGAAGGTTGCTGAAACAAGATATATTTTTGATAACAATGAGGAAGCAAGACAACAGCTTTTAAACTACAATACTTACAGAGAGGCTGTTAATATGAGAGTTCAGGAAGGTAGCATTTCTCAAGAAGATTTAAAGGCTGAGGGTTCTAAACTTACTGAAATGATTAATGATTTAAAGAAAAATCAAATTATTAATGATATGGTACAGGCTGAAAGTGAATTTAATGCTGTTATTAACAAGGTAATGTCAATTTTTCAGGCAACTATAACAGGTGATTGTGAAGATGAAGCTAGTGGCTGTACAGGTAGCTGTAGCAGTTGCAATGGTTGCCACTAATTAGGGTGATAATTTATGGCTAAGCTAACACCTATGATGGAGCAGTATATGCAGATTAAGGAAGAATATAAATATTGTCTTTTATTTTATAGATTAGGCGATTTTTATGAACTTTTTTATGATGATGCTGTTATTGCTTCAAAGGAACTAGAGCTTACACTTACAGGTAAAAATTGTGGTCAGGAGGAAAGGGCACCTATGTGTGGTGTCCCTTTTCACTCTGCTGATGGTTATATTGCAAAACTTGTTGAAAAAGGCTATAAGGTAGCAATATGTGAACAGACAGAAGACCCTAAAAAGGCTGTAGGTATTGTAAAGAGAGAGGTTATAAGAATTGTAACTCCTGGTACTGTTCTTGATACAAATGTTCTTGATGAAAGTAAAAATAATTATATTATGTGTATTTACAAGAATGTTAATGGCTATGGAGTAGCCAGCTGTGATGTATCAACTGGCGAATTTCAAGTTACATCAGTACAAAGTGGTTTAGAAAACAAGGTAATTGACGAAATTGCCAGATTTAACCCATCAGAAATTATTTGCAATGGTGAAATTGAGTTAAGTGAACAAATAAACAACATCTTTGATATTAAAGTTAGTGAATATAATAATTGGGCATTTGATTATCAAAATGCTAATATTTGTCTTTGTAACCATTTTAAAACACTTAATCTTGCCGGCTTCGGACTTGAAGATGATAGGCATTGTGTGATTTCTGCTGGTGCATTACTTGAATATCTTATTGAAACACAGAAGAATAATTTATCACACATTTCTTCGATTAAAAAGTATTCTTCAAATAAGTATATGGTTCTTGATATAAGCTCAAGGAGGAACTTGGAGCTTACACAAACTATAAGAGATAAGTCTAAAAAGGGTTCACTTTTATGGGTTTTAGATAATACTAAAACTGCAATGGGAGCTAGACTTTTGAGAAAATGGCTTGAACAGCCTTTAATTGATAGTGAAGAAATAAATAAAAGACTTGATGCTGTAGAGGCTTTTAAAAATTCTTCTTTTGAAAGGGAAGATTTAAAGGAAATGCTTAATACAATTTATGATATTGAGCGTTTAATGGGTAAGGTTGTTTATGCAACAGCTAATGGAAAGGATTTAATTGCACTTAAAAATTCCTTTGCTTATCTTCCTCAAATTAAAAATAATATTTCAGATTACAATTCTAGTTATATTAATGAAATATATAACAAATTCGATTGTCTTGAGGATATATATAATATAATAAATGAAAGTATATTTGATGAAGCACCTTTTAGTGTGAGAGAGGGAGGTATAATTAAGGCTGGCTATAATGATGAAGTAGATAAATTAAGAAGTGCAAAAACTGAGGGTGCAGGTTGGCTTACTGAACTTGAGGCTAAGGAAAAAGAGGCTACAGGCATACCTAAACTTAGAATTAAATATAACAAAGTTTTTGGTTATTATATAGAGGTTACTAATTCTTACATAGACAAAGTGCCGGATAGATATATTCGAAAGCAGACTTTGACTAATGCTGAAAGGTATATTACTCCAGAATTAAAAGAGATAGAAGATACAATTTTAGGAGCTGATGAAAAGGTAGTGGCTCTTGAATATGATTTATTTAGTAATATAAGAAATCAAATTGCACAAAAGGTCGAAAGAATACAAAACACAGCTTATTATTTATCTGTAATTGATGTTCTTCAATCTTTAGGAAATGTGGCAGATAAAAACAACTATATTAAGCCTATTGTTAATAATTCTAGTGTTATTGATATTAAAGATGGTAGACATCCAGTTATAGAAAAAGTAAGTAAAGAAAGTTTTATTCCTAATAATACTTACCTTGATGAAAAAGAATCCCTTGCAATAATTACCGGTCCTAATATGGCTGGTAAGTCTACATATATGCGTCAAACAGCCTTGCTTGTGCTTATGGCACAAATGGGTAGCTTTGTACCTGCTGAAAGTGCTGAAATTGGTATAACAGACAGAATATTTACCAGAGTAGGTGCATCAGATGACCTTGCAACTGGTCAGTCAACATTTATGGTGGAAATGGTTGAAGTAGCTAATATTCTTAACAATGCTACTAAGAATAGTCTTCTTATACTTGATGAAATTGGTAGGGGTACTTCTACATTTGATGGTTTAAGTATTGCTTGGGCTGTGCTTGAATATATTGCTAACAAAATTGGTGCAAGAACTCTCTTTGCTACTCATTATCACGAGCTTACTGAACTTGAAGGAAAAGTAGATGGTGTTAAGAATTATTGTGTTAGTGTTAAGGAACAAGGCGAGGATATTATATTTTTAAGAAAAATTATTGAAGGTGGAACGGATAGAAGTTATGGTGTTCATGTAGCTAAAATTGCTGGTGTTCCTAAAAGTGTTGTTAAAAGAGCTAATACTATATTGAAACTTCTTGCTACAGAGGATAAAACTGTTAATGTAGATACAGAGGACTTTAGTTATGATGATGAACCTATTGCAAGAAAGGTTGAAGTTTTAAGAGAAATATCTGATAGTGTAGAAAGTATTGACTTAAATAATATTACACCTTTTGAAGCAATGAAAAAACTTTATGATATTAAGGAAAAATTAAGTGGATTAAGCAGTATAGATGAATAGAGGTATATAAATGAATAATATTCGTTTACTTGATAATAATCTTATTAACAAGATTGCAGCAGGAGAGGTTGTTGAAAGACCTGCATCTGTTGTTAAAGAATTAATGGAAAATTCAATAGATGCTGGGGCTACTTCTATTACAGTTGAAGTTAAAGAGGGTGGCATTTCTTTAATAAAAATAACTGATAATGGAAAGGGAATACCTAAGGAAGAACTTAAAACAGCCTTTCTTCGTCACGCTACAAGCAAGTTAAGAACACTTGATGATTTGGAAGATATTATGACTTTAGGCTTTAGAGGTGAGGCTTTGTCAAGTATTGCCTCTGTTGCCCAAGTTGAAATGATTACTAAAACGCAGGCTAACCCTGTTGCCAACAAAATAGTTATAAATGGTGGTATAGTAGAAAAGGAAGAAGAATCTGCTGGAAACAATGGTACAGTATTTATAATGAAAAACCTTTTTTATAACACACCAGCTAGAAGAAAGTTTCTTAAAAAGCCAGCTACAGAAGGTGGATATGTATCAGAAGTTGTTAATAGAATAGCTTTAGGTCATCCAGAAATTGCTATAAAATATATAAATAATGGAAATACGATTATGCAGACTAATGGTAATGGTGATATTAAATCTGTTGTACTTTATATTTATGGCAGACAAATAGCATCACAAATGATTGAAACTTCTTATAGCAAAGATGGATTTATAGTTGAAGGACTTGTAGCAAAGCCAGAGCTTTCAAGAGGAAATAGAAACTATGAAAACTTTTTTATAAATGGAAGATATATAAAAAGTAGTATAGTTCAAAATGCTGTTGAAGAAGCCTATAAGGGCAAATTAATGGTAGGAAAATTCCCTGTTTTTGTACTTAATCTTAAAGTGCCTGCTAATACTGTTGATGTTAATGTTCATCCGACTAAGCTTGAGGTTAGATTTTCTGATGACAATTTAATATATGATATAATTTATAATGCTGTTTTAAAGGCTTTAAAAAATACAGAACTTATACCAGAAGTTACTTGGGATAAGCCTAAAAAAATAAAGTCTAATAATGTTCAGAGTACTTTAGAAGATATTGAAACTAATAAAGCTGATATAAATAAAGTTGAAAGTATTATATCTAAATCTTTTGATGATTTTAAATATGATGATAAGCCTATATTATCTAATTCAGGTGTTGCGGAAAAATTACCAGAACCTAAAAATACAGTATTAAATACTGCTAATAACTTATATTATGAACCTATATATAATGAACAAAAGGTTGTAGAGAATACAATAGAAAGAGAAAATATTATTGAAAAGTCAGAAGAAAAGCCAATACTAAATGAAGTTAAGGTTAAAGAAAAAAGGAAGCCATTTTTTAATAATTACAGAATAGTTGGTCAGCTTTTTGCAACTTATTGGATTGTTGAACAGAACAACTGTATGTATTTAATTGACCAACATGCAGCCCACGAAAGAGCATTATATGAAGATTTTACAGAGAAATTTAAAAATTCTCAAATATCTAGTCAACAGCTTTTACAACCTATAGCAGTTAATTTAAGTGAAAGTGAAAAAGTTATTGTAGAAGAAAATATAGAGCTTTTAGAAAGCTTTGGCTTTGAAATTGAAGAATTTGGAGCAAGAACCTATGCCATAAGGGCAGTACCTTATGTTTTTAATTCGCCAAGTAATGTTAGCTTTTTTATGGATATTGTAGATACTTTAGCTGATAAAAATTTGAAGAGTATTTATGATACAAAGGAAGATGCTATTGCTATGATGAGTTGCAAAGCTGCTGTTAAGGGTAATGACAGATTAAGCTATAGTGAGGCACAGGAACTTATTCAACGACTTTTAAGTCTTGAAGATCCGTTTACTTGTCCTCACGGCAGACCAACTATAATTGAAATGACTAAATATGAGCTTGAAAAGAAGTTCAAGCGTATTCAAGACTAGGGGAGATTAAATGGATATAATTATTTATTACTTAATTAATGCAGTTACTATAATAATAGTTACAACTTTATTTGAATTTATAAAGGCAAGTGTATCAACTCTTCAAGGAGATACTTTGCCTAAAAATCAAGGCAAGCTAACTTTAAATCCTGTTAAATCTTTTGAACCTATTGGTTTTTTGTTATTTCTGTTTACTGGTTATGGCTGGGCAAATCCAACAGAAACATCAAGCAGAAATTATAAAGATAGAAAAATAGGAACTATTATTACTTATACTGCACCAATTTTAATATCAGTAATACTAGCTATAGTTTTTAAAGCTATAACTAATATGGTGCAGGATACTATAATTTTAGGTTATCTATCTACAGCACTTTATTATTTAGCAAGAAATTTTGCAGCAATAGCTGTATTTAATATTTTGCCAGTTTACCCAATGTGCGGCAGTTGGATTTTAAGATGCTTTTTAAGCCCAAATTCAGCCATTAAATATGGTCAATATGAAAAGCCATTGCAAATTGCTGTTATATTCTTTATTTTGCTTGGTTGGATTACACCGATTCTTAATTATGTTGTTAACATTATTGTTTAAAGGCAGGTTAAGGTATGAATTTAGAGATAGAGATTAAGCTTGAAAAGTTTGAAGGTCCTATGGATCTTTTATATAGCTTAATCGTTAAAAATAAAATTGATATTTATGACATTCCTATAGCCCTTATTACAGAGCAGTATTTGGAGTATATTAATGAAATGGGTAAGTATAATATGGAAAATATTAGCGAATTTCTTATTATGGCAGCTACTCTTATTGAAATTAAGTCAAGACTTCTTTTGCCAAAGGAAGTAGATGAAAATGATGAAGAAATTGACCCAAGAGAGGAACTTGTTAGACGGCTTATTGAATACAAAAAGTTTAAAGGTATTGCTCAAGAATTTAATGTAATGCAAAAAAGTGCAGGATATTCTTATTACAAAGAAAGTGATAAGGAGCTTATAAAGAAAATAAGAAAAGATGTACCTAAGGAAATAAGTGATATTTTAAATGGTGCTACTGCTGATATGCTTTTTAATGCTTTTCAAGAAGTATTGAAAAGACAAGAATTGAGAACTGATAAAATAAGAAGTGGCTTTAATTCTGTTCAGCACGATGAATTTACTCTTGAAGAAAAAGTTAAACAGCTTACAAGTCTTATTAATACTAAAAAAAGATTTAGTTTCTTTCATATATTTAATGGAGCAAGTAGCAAAAACGAAATTGTTACAACTTTTCTTGCTATGCTTCAGCTTATTAAGGAAAAGAAAATTAAGATTATTCAAGAAGAAATATTTGATGATATTACAATTACTACTTACGAGGAGGTATGCTGATAATGACTATTAAAGAGCTTGAGTCTGTAGTTGAGGCTATACTTTTTGCCTCTGGAGAAATAGTAAATGTTAAAAGTATTGCTTATGCAACTGAACAAGATGAGAAAACTGTTAAAACCGTAATTAGCAATATGATTGATAAATATAAAGTTGAAAATAGAGGTATTAGAATAATACAAGTTGAAGATGGCTATCAAATGTGTACTAATGCTGAATATTTTAATTATATTAAAAAGCTGTTTCAAGCACCTGTTAGAAAGGTTCTTTCTACTACTTTGCTTGAAACTTTAGCAATTATTGCTTATAAACAGCCTGTTACTAAAGGTCAAATTGAGGAAATAAGAGGCGTAAGTGCTGACCACGCTGTCAACAGACTTGTGGAATATGGGCTTGTTAAAGAGGAAGGCAGACTTGATGCACCTGGTAAGCCAATTTTATTTGGTACAAGTGATGAATTTTTAAGATATTTCGGGTTTAATTCTTTAAATAATTTACCGGTTAGTAATACAGATTTGGAACAGCTTAGAATTGAAGCAGAGGCTGAAATTGGTGCAATAACTGATGTAAAGTAAATATAATTAAGAATTAAATAAAAAATTTATTTTAAAATAAATAATCAAAATATTTGACATTAATTGCAAATTGGTATATTATATATTTAATATTTTTCCAATAGGAGGTACTTACACAATGTATGATTTTGAAGAAATTAAAAATATAGACCCTGCTGTAGCTGAAGCTATAGATGGTGAACTTACAAGACAGAGAAATAATATTGAACTTATTGCATCAGAAAACTTTGTTTCTAAGGCTGTTATGGCTGCAATGGGTTCACCTTTAACTAATAAGTATGCAGAAGGTTATCCTGGTAAGAGATACTATGGCGGTTGTGCAAAGGTTGATATTGTTGAAGATTTAGCTAGAGATAGAGCTTGCAAACTTTTTGGTGCAGAACACGCAAATGTTCAGCCTCACTCTGGTGCACAGGCTAATATGGCTGTATTCTTCGCTGTATTAAAGCCTGGTGATACTGTACTTGGTATGAACCTTGCTCACGGTGGTCACTTAACTCACGGTTCACCTGTTAATATGAGTGGTAAGCAGTACAATGTTATTCCTTATGGTGTTAAGGAATCTGATGGTACTATTGACTATGAAGAAGTAAGAAGGTTAGCTCTTGAACATAAGCCAAAGTTAATTATTGCAGGTGCCAGTGCTTATTCAAGAGTTATTGACTTTAAATTCTTCCACGATGTAGCTAAGGAAGTTGGTGCTTACCTTATGGTGGATATGGCACACATTGCCGGACTTGTAGCTGCTGGCTTACATCCAAGCCCAGTACCTTATGCTGATTTTGTTACAACAACTACTCATAAGACTTTAAGAGGTCCTAGAGGTGGTTTAATCCTTTGTAAGGAAGAATATGCTAAGATTATTGACAAGTCTATTTTCCCTGGTATTCAGGGTGGTCCTTTAATGCACATTATTGCTGCTAAAGCTGTTTGTTTAGGTGAAGCATTAAAGCCAGAGTTTAAGGAATATGCTAAGCAGGTTGTTGCTAATGCCAAAGTTCTTAGTGAAAGACTTATTGAAAATGGTTTCAATATTGTATCTGGTGGCACAGATAATCATCTTATGCTTGTTGATTTAAGACCAATGCACATTACTGGTAAGGAATTAGAGGCTAGACTTGATGAAGTTGGTGTAACTTGTAATAAGAATGCAATTCCATTTGATCCAGAAAAGCCAGGTATTGCAAGTGGTATTAGACTTGGTACACCAGCTGTAACTTCAAGAGGTATGGTTGAAGAAGATATGGTTGAAATTGCTGATATTATTACTTTAATTGCTAAGGATTATGAGGGTAATAAGGCAGAGGCAACTGACAGAGTTAAGAAGCTTGTTGATAAGTACCCTTTATACTAATTTACTAAAAATATCAATAATAATATGTAAAATTATACCAAAAAAGAAACTGTTTTTATAAAATAGTTTCTTTTTTTATTTACTTGTGATAATATTTACTTATATAAGTTATATAGATTAGGAGGAGTGGTGAATATGAAAAAAACAATTGCTTTATTAATGGCTTTTATGTGTGTAGTTGGTTTTTCTGGCTGTAGTGACTTGGAAAAGGAGCATTTTGACAAGTCTTTAAATGCAGATATAGAGGGCATAAACTCTATTGATGAAACTGTAAATATTACTATTGACCCAGCTGTTTTAGGTGAAGGTATTATTAGTATTTCTAATCAGCTTAATAAATCTTATAGTGAAAAATCAGAGTCAGAAAGCTATAATGTGTGGGAAGAAATTAGCAAAGAAGATAGTAAAGAATTTATTGATGAAATTGTAAATGAAATGAGAATAGCTTTAGATGAGAATAAGCTGTTTAACTTACAGATTGGTGTAACGGGAGCTATTAATTATGATGATATGACAGCTGATGAAATTATTAGCTGTAAGTTTAATAATATTACATTAGATGTTGGTACTGGTTATATGAGAGGTAACAGGTTATACATTGATAAGAAACTTATGTATACTTTAGGTGCAATTAGTTTTATGTATAGTACAGAGGCTTTATCAAGTTACTATGTTTCATTAGATAATATATTTGGTGATAAAAAGTACATAGTTTTAGATTATAGTAAACTAGGAAGTGCTTTAGGTCAGCAAAACTTTGCTACATCAGTTGTTGGCAGTGCAATTGATATTAATAATAAGAATATTGAGTATTACAATGATGCTAAAGATATTTTAAAAGATTTTGACACAGGTTGTGTTAAGAGAATTGAAAACGGCACAAGATTTGAGCTTAAGCCTTATGACTTTGTTAATGTAGGTAGTAGGTTTGCATCTTATATTAGACAACATAGCGAGGAAAGTGCAGGACTTATTAATAATTATATGTCAATGATGAATGCAATAACAATTAGTATGTATGGCAATTTAATTTCACCAATGACAGATATTTATGGTTCTAATTATACTAGTGAAGATGTTATGAAAGCAATGGACAGCTTAAATGGAATTGTTAATTCTAAAGAGTTTTTAATTATTTTTAAAACATTTGATATTACATATACTGATGATGTTATTGATGAAGGAAAGAGTAGAAATATAGCAGTTACTTGTTCCTATAATAATAAGCAAGCTCTTAAATATAGTGTAGATGTTACAACAAACAAAATTGATAGTTATAATTTTGTTTCAATTTATAGCAATAGTGCTGTTGGCATTGATGATTTAAATAATCTTCTATCATCTGCCAATAATTATTCACTTACAGATTATTATATTTGCCCGGAATGTGGTGAAAAATTTAAATTTATTGATAGTCGTTATTGCAATAAATGTGGATTTGTACACGATTTTTACGAAGGTGATGAAAACTGTGATAAACAACCAGGTTGTGAAATTGCAAATGGTGTAAGTGTTGCATAATAACAATAAATGTTTTTTACAAATAATGTATAAAATTAAACTAAAATAGACCCTGAAAAGGGTCTATTTTTAATGGAAATTTCTCTTGAAAAATAAATTTTACTGGAGTATACTATGTTTATTGTAAAAATTTAGGAGATGATGTATTATGAAGTATTTATTTCAGTTTGGTGTAATTCTTACAATTACATTTGTGGCAGAGCTTGTTTATAATTATGTACCTTTGCCAATTCCAGCCAGTATTTATGGTTTGGCTATAATGCTTATTTTACTTATTACTAAGGTTATTAAACTTGAGTGGGTTAATGAAAGTGGAAAGTACCTTATTGCTGTTATGCCTATAATGTTTATTCCTGCAGGTGCTAAACTTATTACTGTTGCTGATAATATTATACCTGTTATTTTGCCAATGATTTTTATATTATTTTTTACAACTATTATGGTAATGGTAGTTTCAGGTAAGGTAACACAATTTATAATAAAGAGGGATAAAAAAAATGGTAAATAATATTTTATCTTTAAGTGCTTATTGGGGAATCGCTGTAAGTATTATAGGATATGCAATAGGTGTATTATTAAATAAAAAATTAAAGAATGGATTTGTAAATCCTCTGTTGATTTCTATAGTATTTGTTATATTGGTTTTGCTTTGTTTTCATATTGATTATGACAAGTTTAAGACAAGCTCAGAAATGTTAAGTTGGTTACTTACTCCGGCTACTGTTTGTCTTGCAATTCCACTTTATGAACAGTTAAGTCTTTTAAAAGATAATTATAAAGCTGTTTTAGGTGGTATTGTTGCAGGTGTATTTACTAGTCTTATTAGTGTTTTTTTACTTTGTGTATTGTTTAATTTTCATACAGATTTGAGAATTTCTCTTTTACCTAAGTCAATAACTACAGCTATAGGTATGGGGCTTGCTGATGAGTTAGGTGGTATTGATACTGTGGCGGCAGCAGCAATAATTATTACTGGTATTGTAGGTAATGTATTTTGTAAAAGTGTGTGTAAAATATTTAATATTACTCATCCAGTAGCTGTTGGTATAGCAATAGGTACTTCTTCTCACGCAGTTGGTACATCAAAGGCTTTTGAAATTGGAGAAGTTGAAGGTGCAATGAGTAGTCTTTCAATAGCTGTAGCTGGTATTATTACTGTAATAGCAATTCAACTTTTTGTTTAATTTAACTGGGGGTCTAAATGGTCCTCAGTTTTTTATTTTAATTATATTATTATATAAAAAATAAAGATAGTAGCAACAATTTTGATTTATGTATTTAAATTTAAAACACCAGTATTTAAGTTAAAAACTAAAGCACACTGTGCATATTTTTGCAATTTGTATAATTGCCTTTTATTTTAGAAATAAATGGATTTTAATTATTATGATAAATAAACTATGTACAATAATTATTGCGTGTTATTTGGCACGCAATAATTATATAAACAATTATTCAGCCTGTGCAAGAACAAGTTTTGGGTCAGTTGGGTTATCGTCGTTTAAAACTGAAAATTCCAAATGTGGACCTAAAGCTGTGCTATAATTTGTAGGATTAGCTACTGTACCTATTTTATCACCTTTGTGAACAGACTCTCCTTCTGATACAGCCAAGTTTTCTTCTAACTGGCTGTATGTAGAGCACCAGCCATTGCCGTGATCTACTTTGACTGTTACACCTGAAATCTTATCTTTGGTTATTGAGGTAATTATGCCATCAGCTGATGCACACACATTAGTACCAACATCGGCAGAAATACATACAGAATCATTTGTTCTATACTGTTCAAGAGTTCTGTCATATATTCCAGTATCAACACTATAATCCATTACAATTTGTCCGGAAACAGGCCAAGACATTTCTTGACTCTCATCAAATAAACTTAGTTCTCCATTGTCAGTAGTTTCACTATTTGCTGACTGTGTTTTTTCAGCTTTAGTTATAGTTTCTGTTGGAGCTTCAGCGTTTACATCAGTTGTAGCTTCTGTAGTTGCAAGTGGCTTAATATTTGATTTGTCAACAGGGGATATATTTTCCTCTAAGTTGGCTTCATTGTTATTAGACTTGTTGCCACTATTAAGAATAGAAATACCAAAGGCTAATATAATAAATACAGCAGCTAATGTGTAAAGTACAGTATAAAAGCCTTTTTTGTTGTAATTTTCATTTTTATCCATTCTCACACCTCCTAATCCTATTATTGTCCTTATATGTAATGTTTATACATTATTAAAATAAAATTTATGTAAATTAAATATTTATTGTATACAATTAAAAAAAATTGTTGTATAATTAGATTAAATGGTTTTTAGGAGGATTAAATATGAGTGTTAATTTAAAAGGAAAGAATTTTCTTAAAATTTTGGATTTTACAACAGAAGAACTTGAATACCTTTTAGACTTGGCTGCTGATTTAAAGGCTAAGAAAAAAGCGGGTATTCCTGTTGATATTTATAAAGGAAAGAATGTTGCTCTTATATTTGAAAAAACAAGTACAAGAACAAGATGTGCTTTTGAAGTTGCTGCCTCTGATTTAGGTATGGGTTCTACATATCTTGACCCAAGCGGTTCTCAGATTGGAAAAAAAGAAAGTATTGCTGATACTGCAAGAGTGTTAGGTAGAATGTTTGATGGTATTGAATATAGAGGTTTTGGTCAGGAAATTGTTGAGGAGCTTGCTAAATATGCTGGTGTTCCAGTTTGGAATGGTCTTACTAATGAATCTCATCCAACTCAGATTTTAGCTGACTTTTTAACTATTAGAGAACATTTAGGTAAGCTTAAGGGTGTAAACTTTGTTTATATGGGTGATGCTCGTTACAATATGGGTAACTCCCTTATGGCTGGTTGTGCTAAAATGGGTATTAATTTTACTGCCTGTGCTCCTAAAAAATATTTCCCGGATTCTAAACTTGTTGAAAAATGTAGAAAAATTGCTGAGTCTAATGGTTCAACAATTACATTGACAGAAGATGTAACAGCAGGTACTAAAAATGCTGATGTTATTTATACTGATGTTTGGGTATCAATGGGTGAGCCAGATGAGGTTTGGACAGAAAGAATTAAGGAGCTTTCTCCATATCAGGTAAATAAGGCTATTATGAATAATGCTTGTGAAAAGGCTATATTTATGCACTGTTTGCCAGCTTTTCACGACCTTAATACTAAAATCGGTAAGGAAATTAACAAAAAGTTTGGCATAAATGAAATGGAAGTTACAGATGAAGTGTTTGAATCTTCTCAATCCGTTGTCTTTGATGAAGCTGAAAATAGAATGCATACTATTAAGGCTGTTATGTATGCTACACTATAATTAGAAACTGGAGTGAATTAAAATGTCAGAAGAAAAGAAGAAAGTTATATATAGTGCAATGCAACCATCAGGTATACCATCTCTTGGTAACTATATTGGTGCATTAAAAAATTGGAAAAATTTACAAGATGAATATAATTGTATATTTGGTGTTGCAAATATGCACGCTATTACTGTTAGACAAGACCCAACTGAATTAAGAAAAAGAACTAAGGATTTAGTTGCATTATTTTTGTCAATAGGTCTTAATCCAGATGAGCATATTATTTATGTTCAGTCTGATGTTAAGGCTCACGCAGAGCTTGCTTGGATATTAAATTGTTATACTTATATGGGTGAACTTAGCAGAATGACACAGTTTAAGGACAAGTCTGCAAAGCACGCTGACAATATTAATGCTGGTCTTTTTACTTATCCAGTTTTAATGGCTGGGGATATTCTTCTTTATCAAAGTGATTTGGTACCAGTTGGTGCTGACCAGAAACAGCATCTTGAAATTTGTAGAGATATTGCTGTCAGATTTAATAGTGTATATGGTGATGTATTCAAAATTCCTGACCCTTATATTCCTAAGGTGGGAGCTAGAATAATGGGACTTCAAAATCCTGAAAAGAAAATGAGTAAGTGATAATATGAACAATGTTATTTATATTTTAGATGAACCTAATGTAATTAGAAACAAGATTAAAAGAGCTGTAACAGACTCAGATAGTGAAATTAGATATGGCGAGGATAAGCCTGGTGTAAGCAACCTTCTTAACATTTATTCTTCAGTAACAGGTAAGACTATTGATGAAGCTGTAAATGAGTTTAAGGGCTTTGGTTATGGTGATTTTAAGGCAGCAGTGGGAGAGGCTGTCGTTGCAGAACTTGAGCCTATTCAGAAGAAGTTTAAGGAATATTCAGCTGATAAGGCTTACTTAGAAAAGGTAATGAGGGACGGTGCTGATAAGGCTTCTTATATTGCTAATAAGACATTAACAAAAGTTAAGAAGAAAGTTGGCTATCCTATTTACAAATAAAAAACAAAGAACAAAAGAACAAAAAAAGGAGAATTATTATGAGTATTATACCAATGAAAGACAAAAAGTTTGATATGGTTGGCTTTGGTGAAGTTATGTTAAGACTTTCACCACATAATAAGGAAAAAATTTCAAGAAGTGAAAGTTTTGAAAAACAGGCTGGCGGTTCTGAATTAAATGTTGCATCTGGTGCAGCTTTCTTAGGTGTTCGTACTGCTATTATTACTAGACTCCCTGATAACAAGGTTGGTAGATTTGCTAAGTATAAGATTAGATATGGTAATGTATCTGATGATTATCTTATATATGATGATTCTAAAAATGCAAGACTTGGTATCTATTACTATGAAGCAGGTGCATATCCAAGAAAGTCATCTGTAGTGTATGACAGAGCTCATTCTTCAATGTGTTACTTAAAGAAAGATGAAATTGACCCTTCTGTTTATACTAATACAAGATTATTCCATGTTAGTGGTATTACTATGGCTCTTAACTCTAACTTAAAGGAAACTACTATTGAAATTGTTAAAAAGTTTAAAGAGGCTGGTGCATCTATTAGTTTTGATTGTAACTATAGGGCTAAACTTTGGTCAGAAGAAGAAGCGAGAGAGGCAATTACATCAATCCTCCCTTACATAGATATTCTCTTTGTATCAGAGGAAACTTCAAGAAAAATGATGCAAAAAACAGGTACTCTTGAGGAGATTATGAAGAGTTACTGTGATGAGTATGGATGTAAGGTAGTTGCAACTACTAAGAGAGAAGTTGTTAGCCCAACTAAGCATAACTTTAGTTCTAAACTTTACTATAATGGTTGTTTCTATGAAGAGCCAGCTTATGAAAATATTGAAGTAATTGATAGAATTGGTTCTGGTGATGCTTATGTTGCAGGTGCTTTGTATGCACTTTTAACAACAGATGACCCAATGCAGGCTGTTAGATATGGTAATGCAATGTCAGCTGTTAAATGTACAACTAATGGTGATATGCCAGCTGCCTCATTAGAGGAAATTCAGAGTATAATTAAGTCACATATGTCATCTGGTCCTCAGGAAGAAATGAGTAGATAATATATTTAGTTAAAAATAACCCCTTGGTCCATACAGTTGATTGAGGGGTTTTAGTTTAAGGAGTTATTGTAGAAGGTGTGTTATATTTTTGCGATAGTAAAAAAGAGCGATTACTAATCGCTCCATACAAATAATGTGTAACTTTTTTATAATTATAAGGGGATTGTAAATTGCCATTATAATTATTATATAGTTTTTGTTATAATTATTATAGATAATTGTAATTACTATTTGTTGCTTATTTTAAACCAAAACTCTTTTAGCACCAACATATGTATTTAAAGAGTATTTGTCATTTAAGTTAGATATTTTAACATTTATAGACGCAGCGTGAATGTATTGGTTGTTACCAATATACATACCTACATGAGATATACCACTGCCATTAGTATTAAAGAATAATAAATCACCAGGCATTAATTCAGATTTAACTACAGATACACCATTTGATGAATACATACCACTTGAACTACGGCTTAATGTAATACCAAAGTTTTTATATACAGAATATACAAATCCAGAACAATCTACACCAGAAGTAAGACTTGTGCCACCCCATACATAAGGTGTACCTAAATACTGCTTTGAAAAACTAACTATAGCATTACCTTTTTCTTCTAAAGGGTCGAGATTAGTAGGTTTTTTACCATTTTTGAAATCCACATTTGCTGAATAAACATAGCCAATATTTCCGTCATCATCTTTAACATTAACCCAACCATATTCAGCACCTAATACAGTTAAGTTATAGCCTGCTGGTAACAGTCTAATTTGTCTTGCACTATTTGATGAATTTGACTTCATATCAACTGATACCTTGCAAGTAACATAAATATTTTCATTGTTGTTTTTAGTTGGCATAGCATCTACAATTTTGTTACTTGTTATTAAGTCTGAGAAAACGCTTTCATTAGCACTAGCTGTTATAGTACCTGCAATAGTAAAAAAACAACTTAAAATAATAATTGAATTTAACTTATTTAATAATTTCATAATATCACTCCTAAATTTGTTTCACAAATAATCGTAAATATTAAAAATATTACACAAATGTTACGAGTGATATTCTATAATATTATCCAGTATTTGTCAAGTAAAAGTCATAAAAACTAAAAAATATTTGCGAATTATGAAATAATTTTGTAATAAGTTTGTGACAATTTGATTTGTAATATTGCTAAAAAGTGTAAGTATATTGCAAAAATATTTATTTATTTAATTTTCTTCATTATATAAAGAGCACCACAGAACTATGCTGAGGTGCTTATTATTTAGTAATATTTACTAAAAAATTATTGGCTGTATTTGTTTACCCTCCATTGCAAGGGCTAAAGTATCATATATTTTACTAAAATCAGCTATCATTGATAATGGCTTTTTTTCAGGATTATCTTGTGAAAAAGGAACAAAGTATATATTCTTTCTTGTTATTAAACCACCTATATTTTTAAGGCTTATACCTAGAGCGTCATTTGTAGCCAAAGCTATAACAAGTGGTTTGTTGTTTCTTAAGTGAGCCTTGCAAGCCATTGTAACTGGTGTATCTGTAATTCCATTATTAAGTTTTGCAAGAGTATTGCCTGTGCAAGGAGCTACAAGCATTATATCTAACAGCCTTTGAGGACCTATGGGTTCAGCGTCCTTTATTGTTGATATTATATTGTTGCCACTAATATCATACAGCTTATCTCTAAAATCCTCTACAGCTCCAAATCTTGTGTTTATGCTGTCAGCATTGTAGCTTAAAATAGGGTATATATTTAAATTTCTTTTGCTTAAATTTGTTGCTTCCTTAAGCACCTCACTAAAAGTACAAAAAGATCCACACATACATAAACCAAGATTTATTCCCTGTAGGTCCATTGTATCACCTCCTTTTGTATAGTATGAATAATGGTGGCTTGTTGTGAGTTAGCTGTCAAGAACAATATCAATAATTGATGATTTTAATATTTGTGAGGCGGAGTAGGGAGCAACTCTGCCAGGTAATCCTGGGCAATATAATGCTTTTAAATTTAATTTTCTAGCATAATTATAGTCCAATCCCCCAGGGGCTTGAGCTATGTCGATTATTGGCGTATCTTTTCTTATTCTTTTTAGTATTTCTTGATTTAGTATAGGTGCAGGTATTGTATTAAATATAAAGTCGTATTCAGATATATTTCTGTCATAGTCGTTAAAATTAATAGGAGTGCAGCTTATAGAGTTTATATAGGCTTCGTCACTTTTTTTTCTATATGTTACATATACATTTGCTCCTATTCCTTTTAACATATTAGCTAAAACTTTGCCACATCTGCCAAAGCCTAATACAAGACTTTTGCTTTTAAAAAGAACTTTATCGCTTTCTTGTATTGCTGTCATTATAGCACCTTCTGCTGTTGGTATTGCGTTATTTATAGCAACTTCTTCTAATGAAAATAGGTCAACAGCTTTTACACTATATACATTAGATATATTTTTGAGTTTGTCAGAAATAACTCCTCCAATTAATATTTTAACATTATTGTTAGACATTACATTTAAAAGTTCATCAACTGTTAATTGGAAATTTTCACTCATATATATTTTTTTATCATCTTTAGTTATTGGTATTGGTGCTATTACTGCTTTTGAATTAGAAATAGTGCTGTCAATATCTTTGGTGCTTTCGTATATATCAACATTGTAGCCATCTTTTTCAAGTAAATCCTTAAGTAGCTTATATCTATAATCTCCTCCTATAATAGCAAATTTTGTTCTACTCAAAAAAATCACCCCTTACAAATTATGCAAAGAGTGAGTTGTACGATTATAAATATTAGTTTTGTTTTTCGTTATTCTTTATAGAATGGTAAACTTTAGCAATAGGCAAGCCAACAATAGTGTAATAATCACCATCAATTTTGTCAACAAGTATAGCACCAAGACCTTGTATACCATAAGCACCAGCCTTATCCATAGGTTCCCAACTATCTACATAACTAGTTATAGTGTCTTGCGAAAGCTGCCTAAAGTAAACATCAGCACAATCAGCAAAGTTTTCAATAAAAACTCTGCCACCTACATAATAATAAAGAGTGACACCTGTATAGACTTGATGTTTTTTCCCGGAAAGTTCACTTAACATTCTTATGGCATCATTTCTATCCTTTGGCTTACCAAGTATTTCGTTATCTATTGCTACTATAGTATCTGCTGCCACAACTACTGTATCATTCTCAGGCATTTCCTTATCAAAAACAGCATCAGCTTTTCTAAGTGAAAGCTCCA